>DASTAW010000024.1 GCA_035712365.1 Terriglobia bacterium | reverse complement strand
GGCCAGCAGCAGAGCAATGACAGTTCCGGCAATATAGATGGAAAGCTGCGTAACATCGGTCCAGATAACCGCCGTCAGCCCGCCTTTGAATGTGTAAAACAGCGTCAGCGCGGTGATAATCAGGACGGCGGTCAGGACCCCGGTCCTGAAAATCACTTCGATAACGATTGAGATCGCAAAGACCCTGACGCCTTCCGCAAGCGCACGGCTGCCAAGAAACAGTCCAGCGGTGAAGACCTTGAGCCCGCGCCCAAAGCGGCGCTCGATCAACTGATAAGCGGTGAAAAGCTCGCCTGCGAAGTATTTCGGAATCAGAATAAAGCTGACGACCACCCGCGCCACGACGTAGCCAAAGACGAGCTGGAGAAAACCCATGTCGCCGGTATAGGCGATCCCAGGAGTGCTGATGATGGTGAGGATGCTGGTCTCGGCGGAAACAACGGACAGGGCAATCGCCCACCACGGAAGCTGTCGCCCGCCCAGGAAGTAATCGTGCAGCGTCTTCTGGCGCTTGCCGAAACGGGCGCCCAGCAGCGTGACTGCTGCCAGGTAAACGACGACAACCACCAGGTCGATCCAACTGAATGCCAATCACGCCTCGCTGATTGTGAATTGATCGGCTGCCCGCAGCGCGCTCCTCCTTTTGGGCGTCAAACATGGGTCCGCCGGAAAGATCGGCACAAACAGAGACAGAGATGCAGAAGACACGGCGAGTCTAAGGAGCTTGTGCCGGGGTGTCAAGAGGAGGCGCCTGGGGGGCTTGCGACCCGCCGTTGCTGCCCGTGCCTCCTGGAGCTTCTCCGGCTGGTGCGGGAGGCGGGGACGCGATGCGGCGTCGAAGTGGACTCGGAGCCGACATGCCGACTTTTTCCCAGAAACTGCGGGCAAAGTCGTCGCCTTCAACGGTCCTGACAATCAGATAGTTCGATGCCAGATATTCGCGCAGAGGGCGCAGGTGATTGGCTCCTCCGCCGGCCTCGGGTGGCATGTCGAAAATGGACTCCCAATAAACATATTTCACCGGATGTTTCTTGAGGGCGGCTAGAGTTTCCTCGACCTGCTCGGGGCGGGTATAGTCGGATGGGGTCACGCTGGGGACGGGCGAGGGATTGCGCAGATCGAGCAGATAAGTGAGTTCCGGGCTTCCGAAGAAGTAATCGCCCGGTTTTGTGTGGTCAAGCAGGAAGCTGATTTCCTGGTACTGGACAGGATTGAACACCGCCATTTGGCCAATGGGCAACCTGACCACTTGATGAGGTACCGCCCATCGTTCACCAACCTCACCGAGGGCAAGCGCCAGGACGATGACCCAGGCGGCCCCGGTGCGGATGGAAATAAAGCGTCCGCGCGAGCTGAGGAACCAGACGAAAAGAATAATCCCGGGAGGGGCCGCAACGCACAACCGCAGCCATGTGGGGGCGGCTGCCACGCCGAGGAACAGCATCGCCCCCATGATGGCGATCAGTACCAGCCGGTCCCAGGGCTCCGAAGGCCTCTCGTCTTTCTCGTCCTTGTACCGCACGAACAACAGAATGTAAATGAGCGGCGCCAGCAGATAAACGGAAGCCCAGATGGCGAGCGCCGGCAATCGGTACCAGGGATGAAAGGTTGGCATATCGGTCATGTAGGCGTGAAACGTGTTCCATTGACCATAAGGCCAGTATCGAAAGCCAAACACGATGGTGTCATGCACGAAAGTCGAAAGTCCCGCGCGGATAATGAAGTAAGCATTGAACACAACAACCACGGTCCAAAAAGGAACCCAGATATACGATTGGGCCCTGCGAAAACTCGCCCAGTCCATCTGGTGTGTCCATGCCGCCCACAGCAAAAACAGAGCGAGGCCAATCTCCCCCGGCAGTCCGGTTGACTGCGTAAAGCACATCGCCACTCCGCAGAGCGCTCCGGCGCCCACCAGCCGCAGCGCAGAGGCATGTTCCACGAGCAGAGCGAGTGCCGCCATCACAAACAGAAGGCTGAACCAATGGTGCGTGGGGTCGAGCTGGCTGCGAAATGGGACCACAAGGAAGAGCGCAGCCGGTAAATAAGCTGCCCAGCCGTGAATAACCTGCTTCGAGATTACGATTAACAGCCATGCAATGCCGAGCCCTAGTCCAATCAGGACCACGTTGGGAATCCACGCCCGGATACCGGCGATTTTGAACAGTAGAAAGTAAAATACCTCGGTCGCCGGCGGGGTAAACTGGAAGAAATCGCGGTAAATCACCTCCCCGCGCAGCATGCGGCTGGCGTTTAACAGATAGGTTGGCGCGTCGCCCCCGACAAAGCGAAAAGGGGTCGCCGGCAATGAAAAGAGGCTGAGGTAGAGAAAAATATAACCGCCGAACAGAATGACGCCGGTTAGCAGAAAAGGATGGTCTTCGTTGAAAGGATCCATAGGGAGCTATTAACCCAACGACGTCAGCAAGCCATTCGCCCGAAGAAACTGCACACTTGTGACCGCCGCGCAAGCCGCCACGCGGACTACGAGATTCTAATGGATGCGAGCGTGTGCGATCAAGCTCCAAAGCGAAGCCGTCATGCGGGCTGGCGGCCTGAAGTTCTTCCCTCGGCGGCTGGTTTCACCAACCGATCATTCACCGCCGTAAAAACCGATTCGGAAGGCGAGATCAGATCAATCGCGAGTTTCTTTCGAAATGCGCCGCGCAAGAGCTGCCTGAACTGCTTGAGAATTTTCAGCAAGCTGACCAGTCCCAGATAAGTCCCGAAGTAATAGAGCGTGATCAAGGGTTCGCCATCCAGCGTCTCGATTGCGCGCTTCAGCAGAAGTCTGCCTTCGGAAGTTGAACACGTCGGCAGAAAGCGCAACGCCCGTGACCTGATCGCCCTTCGCGCCAGCGCCTCGATTCGCGGATCCTTCCGGCTTTGTTTCAGCGTTCCGGAATACAGCGCCAGCCACGAACGGAAAGAGTCACTGGCCTTTTCAGTCAGATTCCCGCCGTGGCGCCGGTAAAGGTAAAGCCTCTGTTTCAGGCAGACGCAAAATGCTCCCGCCTCGAGCGCCCGGAACACCCAGTCGATGTCTTCGGAGAACCATCCGAAGGTCTCCACATCGAAAGGGCCGGCACGGTTGTAGAGGTCCCGTGAGAACACCATGCCCGAGGGCGAGAATGCCTGAACAATGCCAAAGACTTCGCCGGGCGAACGGGCAAACCCGCACAGCGCAGGCAGGCCTCGATGCAAGACGGCCTCCGTGATCATCCCGTTCTCGCTACGGACAATAATCCCCTCGCACAGAATCAGGTCTGCCTGCGGATGGGCGCTGAGGACCTTGCCAATCTCGCACAGATAGTGCGGCGACCACAGATCGTCCGCGTCAAGAAAGGCGATGTGCGTGCCCCGGGCGGTGCGCACGCCGGCGTTCCTGCTGTCGGCGGGGCCTGAGTGAGTTTTCTTCAAATAGCGGAAGGCCTGAAATTGCGGGCGAAACTGTTCCGCCACCTCTTCGGTGTTGTCCGTCGATCCGTCGTCAATGATCACGAGTTCAAAGTCAGGCGCGGTCTGCGCGGCAAGCGTCCGCAATGTGTCCGGCAGAAGGTGCCCGTAGTTGTAGGTGCAGACCACCACTGACAGTTTCATATCGGTCGAACCGGCAAAAACTTGTGCTGTTCAGGCAATCCCGGTGAACGGCCGCCGCAGTAAACGAAGGCATTGCAGCTCTTCATAGACTCTGAAAGATTATTTCAGGCGGCGCAGTCAGATCAACCCGCTGCGCGGCGCGGCGCTTGCGCGTCATGCGTTTTGCCCATTTCAGCAGCCCCAAAGCATAGGTCAATCCGAAATATGTGAAGAAGTAAGCACAGCGGAGGATGAAGTCGCCGCGCAGGGTCTCAAGGGTCCGTGCAATCATCGAGCGGCCTGCCTCCAGCGGGTAATTCGCCACGAGTCGCAGAACATATTCGCGTGTAAAGCTTCTGGCTGCGACTCCATACGCCGGGCCAAGGGGTCCGCGATCTATGCGTTCGGTATAGATCCTTAGCCACGGTTCAAGAAAGTTCGCCGGGTTGGCCGTCAAGTTGCGGCCGTGGATTCGGTAGAGAAAAAGTTTCTGGTAGATGGGCAGACAAAAAGCGCCACTGATGACAGCCCGGATAAACCAGTCAACGTCGTCTCCCAGCCGGTCCTGATCAAACCGCGTGTCGAACGGGCCAATGCGGTCATAAAGTGATTTCCGGATCACCATTCCGGAAGGCAGGAAGTGGGTGCAGAGGAAAAGAAGGACCTTCGCGGCGTTCACCGGGCCTTCGGAGACTTCGATTCCCGGGGGGAAAACGGGGCCAAGAACGGCGCCGTCGTAGCGGATGCGCAGGCCATTTGAGAGCGCCATGTCGGTTTGCGGGCTTTTAATAAGCCTGTCTCGAACAGTCTGAAGATACAACGGCGACCACAGATCATCAGCATCGAGAAAAGCAATATGCGTGCCCTGCGCTTGCTGCACGCCAAAGTTTCTGGCATCTGCCGGGCCGCCGTTGGGCTTTTTCAAATAGCGGCAATCCTGAAATTGAGGGAGAAACCGCTCCACCACTTCTTCGGTATTGTCGGTCGAGCCGTCGTCAATGATCAGCAGTTCAAAATCCGGCAGTGTCTGCGCGGCAAGCGCGCGCAGCGCGTCGGGCAGCAGGTGAGCGTAATTGTACGTTGTGACAACCACCGTGAATTTCATGCCAGCCTGTGACGGCTCCGCCTTTGCGTTCCACCCGCGCCCGCTCACCATTTCCTCGTCAGCCAGCATCAACGTCCGGGGCCTGAGGCTCGTGGCATCACGACGCCGGCGGAATCCTCCGATGCTTTTGCCTCATCGCCGTGACGGCTGGCCGCTTTGTCCCGCTCGGTCTGTTCTGGCCTGCGGTAGAGCCCTTTTTTCACCAGGTATGCTTTGGCCATCTGGCGCACATCCCTGCCGGTTGCCAGTTTGAAGGCGAATTCCGGCAGCGTGTCAACTTCGGCCACATTGGTCCGCTTCAGCGCCAGCGGATCTTCCGACCAGTTCAGACCTTCCTGTGTCGTCAGCGCCGTCTTATACCCGGCACGCGCCACGGCGCCGCGGACGCGCATGTCGGCAACGCCCCAGGGATAGGCAAAGGATGACACCTCCGCACCCAGCAGGTCTTCCAGTTTGCGCTTCGAATCTCCCACTTCTCGCTCGAGATCATGGTCAGATGCGCTGGTGAGCCAGGCGTGCGTCAGCGTGTGCGACCCGAACTGCACTCCAAGGCGGTGCAGTTCGCGGACCTGGTCGAGCGAGAGCAGCCGCCGCGACTGGAAGCCCCTCGATTCATCCCACTCATTCGTTTTTCCAATGCGGTCAACCACCACAAAAACCGTTGCCGTAAAACCCAGGCGGACGAGAACGGGGAAAGCGTTGCTCATGAAGTCATCATAGGCGTCATCGAAGGTCAGAATCACGCGCCGCCTGTCGGCCGTGCGTTTATCCCAGTCAGTGGGGAAGGCGGAGGTGTAACCTGACTCTTTCAGCCACTCCATAAACCGTGCGAAGCGCCCGGGCGAAATATACAGCGATTTCAGGCGCCGTTCGGTTGGCGCGGAGACGCTGTGCAACATCAGGATCGGCGTTCGCGGAGGGTATAAATCGCGCAGGGAATCGATGGTTTCTCCCGCCGCGCGAAGGCCCTTCCAATACTCCGCCGCAGTCGCGCGGCGCCAAAGGCGAAAGCTGCGCCTGGAGCCGGTGAGGTCGGTAGTCTTCCTGGCGAGTGCATCCGCCAGTTGGAACGCCCACGGAAAATGCCAAGCCGCGCGGTGGACCAGCTTGCGTAAAGGGCTGCCGCAGTGCATCTGGGCCAGCAGTTGGAGCCGTCCGTTGCACTGCTTCTTTTCGCGCCTGCGATAAACGTCCAGCTTTCCGGCACTCCGCAGGATGGCATAGTGCTGCGCGACGGCGTCCTTTGTATCGTGGTGAATCACGAGCGCTTCGGGCTCAAATATGAACCGGACGCCGTGGTTGTACAGGCGGGCCCCGAAATCCGTATCCTCGTCAAGCGAGCTCAGCTTCGGATCGAAACCGCCGACGGCGAAAAACAGCCTGCGCGAAATTGAGGTGTTGAGACCGAAGGCCGCGACTTTGCCGAACTCGAGCGACTGGTTTTTCAGGCAGCCTTCGAATTCTGCTAGGACGGGATTGCGCCACTCGCGCAGATACTGCTCCGTGCGTGAGCGCGGCGGGTTGGCATGGAGGTCGGCCACTTTCCCCAGTACGCCAATCTCGCTCGCGGCAGTGTTGGCACGGTGATGCTTCAGGTGGTGGCGGGCCCAATCAGGGACGGGCTGAGTGTCATCGTCGAGAAAAATCAGGATTTCGGATTCTGCCTCGCCTGCGCCTGCATTCCGGGCCGAAGCCTGGCCCTGGTGTTCGGACACAAAAATCCAGCGCAGGGGGAAGGTTGCCTTGTAACCATCAGCCATCGCGCGGGTTTCCGGGTCCTCGCCGTCCACAACCACGATGACCTCGAATTCCTTGTCCGTTTGCCGGCAGAGCGGACCCAGTGTTTCGCGCAGTGGGCCGGCCCGATGCCGGGTGGGAATGATCACGCTGCATTTCACAGGTTAAAGACCACCCTGCATGAAAGTATCAATTGCGGCGGAAGCTCACGCACGCGCTTGTGTGGCGTCGTACGTTGTCATTCCGAGGGCCGGTGCTCTTCCGGCCCGAGGAATCTGCTTCTCAGCAAGCCAAAACCAGATTCCGTGCGGATTCTAGCCTGAGACCCTCAATTGCCGGAGCAGTCATAAGAGAATTTGAATCCGTCCACTCCGGGCCCGGGCGCCACGTCGGCCTGCCGCTCTTCTTTTTTGCATCCTGCCGTCTGGAGCGTCACATAAATTGTTCCGGGAATCAAGCTGAGGGTCGCAAACCCGTCGTCCCCCGTTTGCGCCTTCTGGTTTTCCACCACGTTTCCGGCCGAATACAAAACTTCAATCCTGCCATTTGCCAGAGGATGATCCTGGCTATCGACAATGTGGTATAGCACCGGCTTGTGCAGAAGGCGATCAGGTTTGTTGGGATCGAGCGGCAGCATCATGATGTCCGCCGCAGCGGGCGAACCACTCTCGTCCACTTCGACGCGGCGAAATACGGATGTATCGTGCTCAGAGGCGGGCGCGCGAACCGCCAGCCAGTAGCTGCCTGGCGACAGGTGAGTGAACGAGAAGCGGCCTTGGCCATCCGTGAAGGCTTGATCGAGCGAGTTTTCGTTGTCGTCGCTCAGAGTCACCAGCGCGTCGCCATAAGGACGCTGGAAGGAGTCAACCGCCGTTCCCTCGATCGATCCCTTGCCCGCCGGCGGCCGCAGCTCCAGAGTTACCGTGTTGCTGCTTGCCTGGCCATGCCAGAGGTTGACGCCGATATTGCGGGCCAATGAGTCTGCGTTCGAGTAGTCCGCGGAATAGACCACTGAAAATTGATACGGTCCCCAGACCGGCTGATTGCCCGCTCCTGCCTTAGTCTCGGCGGGCTCAATATGGATGCCGACTTTTTCTTCGTAGTCTCCTCCCGGCGCCAGGCGCACCAGTCTGGGATGGGGCAGAGCGTCAGGGGCCAGGGCGAACCCGCTGCCCGCCGCTGCGGTTTGGTTGCTTCCCTGGGCCGGCCCGCTTTGTGGCACGAGGTGGACTTCAAGCCGCGACCCGCCCCAAGTCTCTCCCGGACGGAGCCCTTCTGGCCGGGGCGCAACCGAGCCGAGGCGGTCACCTGGAATTTCGCTGACCACCGGCCGGTAAAGCCAGAGCGCCTGACTGCCCGAATTGTGGAAATGCAAAGTGGCTCGCACCGGATTGGCCACAACGATGCTCTGTTGCTCGACCGAGACCAGTAGCTTGAGGTCCTCAGCGCGGCCGGACACCGCGCCTAAAGTGAATAAGAGGATTGCCGTAAAGGCACGAGAGCGATTCACAGGTTGTATTTTACTCGAATTCACGGCCTGCCCGGCCGCTTTGCGGAACGCTGAAACCTCCTCGCCTGTCATTCCGAGGGCCGATGTTCTAAATCGGCCCGAGGAATCTGCTGTGTTGTCAGCGCACCGATCAAAAGCAGGGTCCTCTCCCGTTCTGCGGGATCGGAATGACGGGTCCCATGCATCGTTCAGCACCCTGTTATAGCGCCCGGAGGATGAGACACTTCAGATAGAGCGTCTCTGGGACAGTCAGCAGGATGGGATGGTCGCGGCCCTGCGTGCGGCGCTCAACCACGGTGACCGTCCGGTGTGCATCCACGGCCGCGCTGGCGATGGCCTCCAGGAAATCCGCCTCTGTGACGTGGTAAGAGCAACTGCAAGTGATGAGGTAACCTCCGGGGTTCAGGATTTTCAGGCCGCGCAGGTTAAGTTCCTTGTAACCGCGCAGAGCGGAGTCGAGATTTGACCGTTGGCGCGCGAAGGCTGGAGGGTCGAGCACCACAACGTCAAAGCGCTCGCCGGCCTGGTCGGCGGCCTTGAGGAAATCAAAACAGTTGGCTTCCTTCCACTCAATGTTCGAGACCCCATTCAATTCCGCGTTGCGCTGGGCGAGGCGCAGTGCGTCCTGAGAAGAGTCGATGCCCAGAACAGACTCGCAGCAGCGGCTGACGTGGAGCGCGAAGCCGCCGGCGTACGTGAAGCAATCAAGCGCGCGCCCGAAAGCATAACTCTGCGCCGCCCGCTGGTTTTCCCGCTGGTCAAGAAAGCCGCCGGTCTTCTGGCCTTCCAGCAGGTTAAACGCAAAGCGCAGACCGTTCATCGAAACGATGACTTCTTCGGGCACGTCGCCGGCGAGGATGCCTTTGGCCTGTTCCAGCGCCTCCAGCGCGCGGACGGCAACGTCATTCCGCTCCACGATGCCGCGCGGCGAAAACTTTTCCTGCAGGACGTCGATGATGATGGGCTTCAGCTTTTCCATTCCCTGGCTGAGCGTCTGCACGGCGAGATATTCGCCGTAACGATCAATCACCAGTGACGGCAGAACGTCGCCCTCAGAGGCAACCAGGCGGAAGGCCTCGGAATCCTGGACGACCTGCCGGCGGTAATCCGCGGCCGTCTGGATTCGCTCGGCCAGAAACGCGCGGTCAACGCAGCGCTTCTCGCGGGTGATGAAACGCAGGGCGATTTGTGATCTGTTGCTGTAAAGGGCCTGCCCGAGAAACCGCTGGCGCCGGTCGTGGACGCCCACAACACTTCCCGGTTCAATATCCGGGGAGGCGGAAACGTCGCTCCGGTAGATCCACGGATGGCCGGCGAAAATTCTCTCGACCCCGCGCGAGGAAACAGTTACGGTGGCTTCGGGCATGAAGTGACTCTATCACACCGCGAGTAGCGGCGGCTTTACGCCGCCACCGGGCAATCCCGCGTTGGCGCGCGATCTTCGAAAGGCGGTCCGACGTTTAGCAGGTTGCTGAAAAACTCCCAGCGTGACGTCATCCTGAGCGCAGCGAAGGATCTGTTTTGTTCATTTTCAGTAAGATACTGCAGATGCTTCGCTCAGCATGACGGGCGGCCTTTTTCAGCAACCTGTTAGCGTAGAATAATTTCTGCATGCTGCTTGAAGAATTTGCTTATGAACTGCCGAAGGAATTGATCGCCCAGCGGCCCTTGAAGGAACGCGATGCCTCGCGCATGATGCTGCTGGACCGCGCCGCGCAATCATTCAGCGATCGCGCGTTTCGTTCGTTGCCTGAGCTCCTCGATCCGGGCGACGTGCTGGTGGTGAACAACACGCGGGTGTTTCCCGCGCGGCTGCTGGGAAAGAGGCGAGGCGCGCGGGCGCAGGCCATTGGCAAAGGCAACCCGGCGGCGCGGGAGTATCTGACCGCCGAAGTCGAACTTCTGCTGACGCGAAATGAATCGGGCGACGTCTGGCAGGGCCTCGTGCATCCAGGGCGCAAAGTCCGCACAGGCGAGGTGCTGGTTTTTGGCGGCGGCGGGCTTGAGGCGGAAGTCCTGGGGCGCGGTGAATACGGTGTGCGCAGGGTGCTGCTGCGGGCGCGCGAAGGCAGCGTGGCGGGCGCCATCGACCGCCTGGGGCACGTTCCTTTGCCGCCCTACGTGGGCCGGCCCGACGAAGCCTCGGACCGCGAGACCTATCAGACGATATACGCCAGAGCACGCGGCGCGGTTGCCGCGCCCACGGCAGGCCTTCATTTCACGCAGCGAATCTTTGACGCACTGCGGGCGCGAGAGATTGAAGTCTGCGAGATTACGCTTCACGTGGGGCCGGGAACGTTTCGTCCCGTCCAGACGGAGCGCGTGGAAGACCACAAAATGGAATCGGAACAGTTCGAAATTTCAGAGGCAGCGGCCTCGACCCTCAACCGCGCTCTGGCCGAGAGACGCCGCGTGATCGCGGTAGGCACCACCAGCGTGCGCACACTCGAATCCGTGGCACTAGAGAACGATGGCAAGATTGTTCCCTGGCGAGGGGAAACGGGGCTGTTCATCATGCCGGGATTCAGGTTTCAGGTGGTTCGCGGACTGCTGACCAATTTTCACCTGCCGAAATCGACGCTGCTGATGCTGGTTTCGGCGTTTGCTGGGCGTGACCTGATCTTCCGCGCCTACCGGCACGCCATCGAGCAGCGGTATCGCTTCTACAGCTATGGCGATTGCATGCTGATTGTCTAGCGCGGCGTTATTCGTTACTGTCTGCCACCGTCATTCCGAGCCCGCAAGGCGGGAGAGGAATCTGCTTTTGCTATGGAGTAAAAGCAGATTCCTCGGGCCGGAAGAGCACGGCCCTCGGAATGACTGGTAAACAATTACTGGGATGCCACACTAACAAAGCTCCTTCCGGAAAGCGTGCTGAGTCTTGATGATTTTGTAACCCAGCTTCTGGTAGAACGCGTGCGCTTCTTTACGGATGATATTTGAGCGCGCGTAAACGGAAACGAGCCGCCTGGATTTTGCCCAGCGTTCGGCCCGCCCGACAAGCGCTTTGCCCGCGCCGTGGCCGCGAAAGTTTTCGTCGATCACCAGACCGCCGATTTCCGCCTGGCGGTCGCTCTCCAGCAGCGCATGGACGAAAACGTGGATCCAGCCTGCGACGCTCCCTCCGCTGTTTTCCGCCACCCAGATGGCATGATCGGGCTTCCCGAGCAGATCGCGCAGGCGGCGCCGCACGCTGGCGGCAGAGCTGGGATAGCCCAACTGGCCGGAAAGATCGGCGATGGCGCCGGCGTCTTCGAGCCGTGCAGTTCGGACCCGCACCTCCCGCGTTTTCCCGGACATGGCTCGCATGATTCTCCTTCGATGTTGGGCGGCGGCATTGCCAACCATTATCGGTGGACGCGCACGCGATAATTCAGAACGGATTGGCCATCGGCTTCCACCGGCACCCGAAATCTGATCGAAAACGCCGAGGTCTTTTCATACTTAAAATTGGATTGCAGCACGGACCATGTCCCGTTGACCGGCTCGTTGACATCAACCGTGACGGCGGCTTTCTTGTGGTTGCGAATGGTGATCTGGAATGCCGACTCATAAACGTCGCGGCCAAGATTTTGAAAATCCGTCTGCCTCCTTTCCGCGGTGACATCGAAGGCGTTGCCGATGTAGAGGTTCAGGTCTTCGTCTTTCGGCGTGTGGGAGATGCTGTCTTCGCCCACGAATTGCACCCTGCCGTTGGAGTCCGCCTGGTAGACGCGAACGGTCCCCGCCGGCAGAGGAACTCCCAGCGAATTACTCTCAGAATTCTTGAACTTCAGGTGTGCCTCCACGGGTTGTTTCGCGGACTCGCCGCCCTGATAAGGACTGTAAAAGTAGAACTGCTGGCCGGTGATCTCATAGGTCTTCTGCACCTTGATGCCGCTGGCGCGCACAAAGGCAATCTGCTTGCTGCTGTTGTCCGGCAGCGTCACAGGGCGCTCAATGGTGTATAGATGATATTCGGAGAGCCCTTCTTCCGAAACTCCCGGAGCCGCGGCTTTAGCTTCCATCGCCACCATGCGCCCTGCCATGGGCATGATGTTTTGCACGGCCTGGTGCACCTGCCCTGCGACAAGCTGCAGCCGGGTGTTGCGAAAATCGGCGCCGCTGCTGTTGCTCACTGTCACCCACGAACTCAGGTCGGCCGCCGCATCTTCGCCAGGCAAGGTGAGAACATAATCCGCATTCCAGTTGACGGCCTTGGTCATGTAATCGGCTTCAAGTTTCTGCTCTCCCGCACTCTTGTTCTCCAGACGCCAAACCAGCGTTGGCTTGCTGTAGAGGCCGGGCGGCAGAGCGGGGAAGACAAAGCGGTCGGCTGACATGCCGGTAACAATCTCATTGCCCACCTGCCAGACGGGGCCATTATTGTCTGAGAGCAATGTGGCCTTCGTTGAGACTTCCCTGGTTGAATTGTTTTCCGTGATGTGGCGGACCAGCGTCACCTGCTTCCCCACGTAGTATTGGAACAGCTTCTGCGGGTCGAGCAGGTCATAGCGGTAATTCTGTTCCAGCACCGTCAATTGCCTGGGCCCGCTGAGCGAAATGATGCGAACAGTTTCCGGCTGGATCTGCGAAGCGACATCGGCGAACTGCAGTTCGACGTTGCCGGCGGGCAAACGCACGGTGCGAACGTCTCTCACCAGGGCAGCGTTCGAGTTGTAAATGGTGAGGCTCAGCGCCTGCTGGTCGCTTTCCGTTGAAGTTGCTTTTGTCTGCGCGCGCGCGACATTTGCCGCAGCCAGAGCCGCGGCGAGCATCGCCAGCATCTGCACGCGCCGTTGTCGGATCAACATCCTTAACACCTCCAGGTATCGGTAGCATTCGCTCGATCTTTCCGAACAGGAAGGACGAAATCCCGCCCCAGACAGAAGAGTACACCGGGAAGAGCCGGAAGCGATATGATTTGAACGGGTGGCCTTTTTCAGCAACCTGCTCATACGAGGGTGTGATGAAAAGCTGCGCGCGGTTTTTGTTTATCTGCTGGCTGGCGTGGGTCCCGGGCCTCTGTGCGCAGGTGCCCGCGCCGCTTAAACTGGCCGCAAACATTCCCATGCCCGAGGTGCGCGGCCGCATTGATCATCTGAGCGTTGATGTAAAGGGCCACCGGCTGTTTGTTTCCGCTCTTGGCAACGATACCGTGGAAGTCATCGATCTTGACGCGGGCAAAGACATTCACTCGATCACCGGAATGCAGGAGCCGCAAGGAGTGTTTTACGTGCCGGAGTCGAACCGTATTTTCGTTGCCAATGGCGGCGACGGCTCCGTCCATGTTCTCGATGGCACGAACTACAGCCTGCTCTCAACCGTGCAGTTTCCTTCGGACGCCGATGACATCCGCTATGACGCCGCACACGAGCGGATCTACGTCGGATACGGAAGCGGCGGCCTGGGCGTTCTGGACGCCATGACCGGGAAAGAATTGGGGACCATACCGCTGCGGGCGCATCCGGAAGCCTTTGAGGTGGCAGGTGGCGGGTCGAGGATTTACGTGAACGTTCCCACCGAAAATGAAATCGCCGCTGCGGACTGGAACCGTCGGTCTGTGGTTCTGCGATGGCCCATGGAAAATTATCGGGACAATTTCCCCATGGCATATGACCAGTCACGGCAGCGGTTGTTTGTGGTTTGCCGCAGCCCGGCGCAACTCCTGGTGCTCGATTCGGAGTCGGGCAAAATGGTTGCGCACCTCGATGTGGCGGGCGACGCCGATGACGTTTACTACGACGCAGCCCGGCGAAGGATCTATGTTTCCGGCGGGCAGGGCTTCATCAGCGTCGTGCATCAGTTGGATGCCGATCACTACCGGCTGCAATCGACGCTCCCCACCGCTTCCGGCGCCCGCACCTCACTTTTTGTTCCCGCATTGGACCGCCTCTATCTGGCCATTCCGCGCCGCGGCTCGGCAATCGCTGAAATTGGCGTTTACGAGGTCCGTAACTGAGGGGCCTTCTTGCGGCAACCCGGCCCGGCGTAGCGGCGGGTTCACACCGCCATCAGGTCAATTCGCTCGGGGCAGATGGCGGCGTAAAGCCGCCGCTACGGTAAGATCCATCATGACGTGGCAGACAGTCTTTTCAGCGACGTGTTAACGCTCGAATGCGCGGCTGATCGCCTCTAGATCCAGATCTTCAAAACCGCTGAAAGCCCAGTCGGCGTGGAGCAGGTTTTCCTGCGTGCGGCTGTGCGCAAGGCCAATGCAGCGGATTCCTGCGGCGTGCGCAGCATCAATCCCGCCGGGAGCGTCCTCAATGGCCACGCATTCAGTCGCGCGCAGAGGCTTATCGCCGAATTCGGGGAGAGCCTCGAGGCCGGCGAGAGCTTTCAGGTAAACCTCCGGGTCAGGCTTTGACCTTTCGCAATCGTCGGCGCTCGAGATGGTCCGAAAACAGTCGCGGAGCTGGACCCTGCCTAGCAGATGTTCGATTTCACTGCGGGCGCTGCCGCTGGCGATGGCCAGAGGATAGCTTTTGGCGACTTGGCGGACAAATTCAACCGCGCCGGGCATGGCGGGCAGGCCCTCGGCGATCATATCTCCGTAAACGCGCGACTTCCAGCTCACCAGTTCTTCCACGCGAGCACGATCGACAGCGCGGCCGTGGCTGATAAAGAGGTGTTCCACGATGCCGCGATCGTCAAGCGCCAGGTAATTCCGGTAGTATTCCTCCTCGGAGACCACCCAGCCTTCCTTGGCCGCCATCTCCTGCGTCAGCCTCATGATGATCGGCTCGGAATCGACAATGACGCCGTCAAAATCGAAGATGATCGCTCGCAGCAATTCAAGTCCTCCGAATCATAAATGGAAACCGCACCCACCGTCATTCCGAGGGACGGCGCTGTTGCGGCCCGAGGAATCTGCTTCTCGGCCAGCCAAAAGCGGATTCCTCGTCGCCCTTCGGCTCCTCGGAATGACAGTGCCCGAGGCTCGAAATGCCAAATGTCGCTTTAGCCGCACAGGAATCTGCGAGAGCCGCCCCACTATCCTCACCTGCCGACATACCAAACAGCAAGGCGGGGTATGATACACTCTTAGGGTGTGCGCCGCAAGGCTGGGCTGCTGTCGGATTCTGGCCCGTATGAACGTTCCAGAAATTGCGTGTTGTGGGGCTGTTTCTGGGACATCCAAAAAGTGAAAGCTGTACTTAAAGAAACTGATTCAAAATGACTCATAATCTGAGCATTCCTGTTGCTTTCGTTGCCGGTCTGGTGTCGTTTTTGTCGCCCTGCGTCCTGCCGCTGATTCCAGGATACATTTCCATGCTGTCCGGGCTGTCCATGGAGGACCTGCGCGGCGAGGCAGATGAAAAGGTGACGGCGCTGATCCTTCGCAACTCCGTAGCGTTCGTCATCGGCTTTTCGGTGGTGTTTATCGTACTCGGCGCTTCGGCAACCGCCGTCGGCAAGTTCCTGCTGTCACGCCAGGGCACGTTTGACATTGCGGCGGGCGTGGTGATCATCATTTTTGGCCTGCACCTTACGGGACTGGTGAAGATTCCTTTTCTTTACCGCGAGGCCCGGATGAACACTCTGGCGCCCAAGCGGGGAATCGCCGGGTCGTTTGTGCTGGGGTTTGCATTCGCTTTTGGATGGACCCCCTGCATCGGCCCGATTCTGACCGGGATTCTGGCGCTGGCGGCCATCAAAGACACGGTATTCCAGGGCATGTTTCTGTTGGCCATCTATTCGGCGGGGCTGGCTGTGCCATTCCTGCTGACGGCTTTGGGCGTGGGAAGGTTCATCAAATTTTACAGCCGCTTTCGAAAGCACATGCAGGCCGTGGAAGTTGCTTCCGGTGTGCTGCTGATCTGCATCGGAGTGTTGATGGCAACTCATAAAATGACGATGCTCTCAGGCTATCTTTCTTTTCTCAATCGGTTTACCCTGTAATTATGGAGGATTGTGGGGCTGCATACCGCGCTCCAGAAATGGCGCGGCCGCATGCCCGATGCTCAAGACGTGGCCCCGAGGTTAGGATAACAGCTTGCATCCGATTCTCTTCAAGATAGGTTCTTTTCAACTGCCAACTTATGGCGTCCTGCTGGCCACGGCGCTGCTTGTGGCCCTCTACACGGTGGTGCGGCTGGGGCGGCGCGAGGGCCTGGACACGGGCCGCCTGGTGGACCTGAGCACCTGGATCATTGTTACGGCGCTGCTGGGGGCGAAAATCCTGATGATCCTGACGGAGTGGACGTTCTACAGCCATAATCCGGGCCAGATATTCTCCATGTCCACTTTGGAAGCTGGCGGAGTTTTTTACGGCGGATTCATCGCCGCCACGGTGTTTGCCGCCTGGTACATTCGGAGCTACAAGCTGCCGTTCTGGAGGGTTTTCGACGTTTATGCTCCCGCCATCGCGCTGGGGCAATCGATTGGAAGGCTGGGGTGTTTTTCAGCCGGGTGCGATTACGGTGTGGCCAGCCATTCCTTCCTGGCGGTGACGTTTACCAATGAGTTTAGCCACCAGATGACTGGAGTGCCTCTTGGGATTCCACTCTTTCCATGGCAGATTGTTGAATCCGTCACGCTGCTTGGCATTTTCGTGATCCTGATGTGGCGATACAAGCACAAAACGCGCGACGGAGAAATTTTTCTGCTTTATATCGGGCTTTATGGGGTAGAAAGGTTTTTGCTGGAGTTCCTGCGAGGCGATCCCGACCGCGGCTTTGTGTTTAACCATCTGCTCTCAACTTCGCAGTTTATCGCGCTGCTGGTGCTGGGGTTTGCGGCGGTGCTGGCATACCGATGGTACGGTCCGGGGCGCAAGGCCGGAAGCTTCGCAGGCAGCGTGAGCGCCAAGGTCCATTTGCAGTCCAAAGTGAAGGGATGAGAATCGGGAATCGGCACAGGAGAGGATCCGGGCAGGTCCGCAAGATGCGAAGAGTTTTCGAGGAAGGGAGATACTTGTGAAGAAAGGCAAAGTTCTTCTCGGCGTGGCTCTGGGGATTGTGGTTGCCGTCGGCCTGTTCTTTGTCAACAAGTACTGGATTGCGCCCGCCGCCACCAAGGCCGCCGCTAAAGCCAGCGGTGACTTTCCGCAGGCCCCAGGGTTTACACTTACCTCGCTTTCGGGCGACAAGATCGACCTGCAGAATTACAAGGGCAAGGTGGTGCTGCTGGATTTCTGGGCCACCTGGTGCGGGCCCTGCCGCATTGAAATTCCCGGTTTCGTACAGCTTCAAAACCAGTACGGAAGCCAGGGGCTGTCGATTATCGGCGTCTCGATGGACGATGGTCCGGAGCCGGTCCGAAAATTCTATCAGGAATTTCACATGAATTATCCGGTCGTCATGGGTTCTGACAACCTGGGCGAGCTTTATGGGGGAATTCTGGGGCTGCCCACCAGCTTTTTGATCGGACGCGACGGCAGGATTTATGCCAA
The DNA here is from genome assembly GCA_035712365.1 of Terriglobia bacterium. Taxonomy (NCBI): domain Bacteria; kingdom Pseudomonadati; phylum Acidobacteriota; class Terriglobia; species Terriglobia bacterium. The sequence goes on along the minus strand of DASTAW010000024.1, from coordinate 26,929 downwards.
GCACGTCGGCTTGACGGACGCATCCATTTTTGAATCCGAAATCAAGGAACTGCTGGCCGCGGCCCCGGACCGCAAGCTGGCGGACTTCAAGACGGTGGGGTACACGGCTTCCAAAGACATCCGCACCAGCACGCCGGCAGAGGTAAGCTCGGTGGTGCCCGGGGTTGACGTTTCAAAGCTGACTCCGTCCGAACTGACGGCGTTTCAGAAGCACCTGGGGCAACAGAAGTGTACCTGCGGTTGCGGTTTCACGCTGCTGAAATGCAGGCAGGTGGACTCGTCCTGCCAGGTCAGCCTGCAGCAGGCGAAAGACGAGTACGCCAAATTCCTGAAAGATCACCACGGATAGCGTTGCTCGAGGCGCGGCTTTGGCATTTGATTGCCGGGCCGAAGCACGATCGAGATCGGCCATTCGAGCAACGGCAGGGCGGCCCGATGATGCGATGGATCGCGGCTTCATTACTGGTTTTGCTGTCGGCCGGCGCGGCAACCGCCGCAGGCCCGCCCGCCGTGGTATCTGCCCGCACCGTGCTTGCAACCAACGCGGTCCATCCCGGCCAGTCAGCAAAACTGGCAGTGCTGGCGCGAATTGAGCCCGGTTACCATATCAACGACCACAAGCCTTCGCTCGATTATCTGATTCCCACCAAAGTCGAGTTTGATGCTTCTCCCAACTTGCAGGTTGAGAAAGTTGTTTACCCGCGCGGTAAGATGGTGAAGTTTGATTTCCTGGATTCTCCGATTTCGGTCTACGAAGGTGAAATCCATCTGGGTTCGCTTCTGAAGGTCGGTAGCTCAGTGAAGCCGGGAAACTATCCGTTGCGCGGAAAATTCATGTATCAGGCCTGCAACGATCATGCCTGCCTGCCGCCCACCAGTGTTCCGTTTGAGGTTTCAGTGCGCGTGGCGCCGCCCTCGGTTCCGCTGAAATCCGTCAATTCCGAGATCTTTAGCACCATCAACTTCAAGTAGCACAGCCACTCCTGGCTGTGGGCGCGGGTAACGTAGCACAGCCACTCCTGGCTGTGGTGAAGCGACCCCAACACCGGCAAGAGTGCCGGTGCTACGGAAGGAACGTAGCACAGCCACTCCTGGCTGTGGGCACTTGATCTTACGCTTGGATTCAGGCAGTATCCGTGGCAGAATCCAACGGGTCGCCGATTGCGGTCCTCAGCAAGGGGCTGCGAGGGGCCGCTCGGGTTCACAGAGCTGCAGAACAGAAAGATTAGGCGGGGCAGGTTGTCAACAGCCACCGGTGCGGAGCGGACATGAAGAGACTGCAAGGTTCCCTGATGGGAGAATGCCTGGGTGAATTTATCGGTACCTTTGTTCTGATCCTGATCGGAGATGGCGCCGTTGCCGTGGCGGTGTTTACCAATGCCTTCGATCTCACGGGCGTCGCCATTCTGTGGGGCCTCGCCGTTCTGTTGGCCATCTACATTTCAGGCGGCGTCTCGGGGGCCCACCTGAATCCGGCCGTGACTGCCTGCTTCGCCGCCTTCCGCAAGTTTCCGGGCCGCAAAATCGTGCCCTACGTGCTGGCGCAGGTGGCAGGGGCTTTCACTGCGTGCGTTGTTTTGTTCTTCTTCTGGTACGGTTTTTGGACGCCCACCGCACAGAAACTGGGTGTGAGCATCGGACAGCCCGGAAGCCAGAAACTGATGATGATCTTCAGTTGCTTCTATCCCAATCCCGGCATCGTGGGCGTAACGCCGGCGGATTTTGCCAAGGTAACGGGCGGCGCGGCATTTCTGGTGGAAGCCGTGCTGACCATGCTCCTCCTGCTCGCCATTCTTGCCCTGATCGATTCGCGCAACACAGCGGCGCCCGGCAGCAATCTGGCGGCGACCTTCATCGGCCTGACGGTAACCATCATCGTTGGCATTGGCGCTCCCCTGACGATGGACGCTGTGAATCCCGCGCGGGACTTCGGGCCCAGGCTCTTCGGTTATCTCGCGGGATACGGCTCGATTGCTTTTCCCGGGCCAAGGGGAAACGAGTGGTGGATTTATATTCTGGCGCCGCTTGTCGGGGGGATTGCAGGCGGACTGGTGTATGACGGCCTCGTGCGCCCCTTCCTGATCCGGGCGCCTGAGCAGGTTCCCGCCGGCCGCCATCCGGAGGCTTCGTGAACGGAGAAGAGGACGAGTACCGGTGGATGCAAATTCGCATTTAGAAATGGTGTTTCTGATGAACAGCCTGCTTCGACTTAAGGAACGGTTGACGAGGAAGAGTTTGGGGTTGCGAGAACTTGAGTCGCTAACCTGCTATTGGATTGCTGCTGCAATCCTGTTATGCGGAGCAAGTGGACCAAGCTTGCTTGCGGAGACGCCCGTACGCTTGCCCGCCCAATATTTTCGCCTGATGGTCTCCGGCATTGCGCAAGTTCAAGAACACATGAGCCAGCAGCCCGGAGCGGACCTGCCAGCGCTGGAGAAAGAGCCTGCGTGGAGGCATCTCCCATATTCCATCCTGGCGCCGGCAGTGCTTTACTCCAAACGCGATCCGGCCAACCATCATTATCACGATGCGAAAATGCTGGCTGAGGCCATCAAGCTGGGCGATTACCTTGCTGACCAGAACGAAAAAGGGATTTTTACGCCGCGGCTGGACAGTGATTGGGACACCTACATGTGGCTGGAAGCCTACCGCCTGCTTCAACCGGAGCTGGGCGCCGAGCGCAGCGCGCGATGGAAGAAGGCCATCCTTCAGAATGCTACGCCGTTCTATGCGTCAGCCATGAAGATGGTGGATTTCCCGTGGTACAACACGCCCTATATCGGAACCTCGCCCAACCACTACGCGCAATGGGCCAGCCTGCTGATGCTTTCCGGCAAGGTCTTTGGAAAATCCGACTGGCTCGAACTGGGCAACAAGATCCTGCACCGATATTCGGCTGTCGAGCAGACCGCTGACGGCTACTGGGGCGAGTTCAGCCGCATGGGCCCGACCACAGGCTATGACTACATCACCATGACCCAGGTGGCGCTTTATTGGGAGTACAGCCACGATCCGGCGGCACTGAAGGCCTTGCGCCGCTCAACCGATTTTCACAAGTACTTTACCTATTTGGACGGGACCCCGGTTGATGTGGTCAATAATCGGAATCGTTATTGGACTGTCCCGGCCTGGGGTCAATTTGGGTTTTCCAATTTTCCCGATGGGCGCCGGTACGATGAATTCCTGGTGGGCTTTTTCAAGCCAGGGCGCCTGACGATGGACGAACTCGGACGCCTTTCGCAAGATGCCCTCTATTATCACGCCGGACCCACGGCGCCCATCCCGCAAGACATGGAGAGCTTTTCGCACCGGCTGCTGGTTCCTGCCGGGATGCGCAAGGCCGGTCCGTGGGAAGTGGGCCTCTCCGGCATCGTCGAACCCGCCGCAGTGAGGAACCAGTTCTACATTGACCGGCAATCGAACGTGAGCGTTTTTCATCAGAAACTGGGCCTGATTATTTCCGGCGCCAATTCCAAGCGCCAGCCGGAACTGGGAACGTTCATGGAGAGATTTGACGGCACCACGAACGCCATGCCTCTCAGCAGCCGCCTGCAAATGGGCAAAGATATAGACAGGCTCTCTCTTGCTTACAACACATTCTTTGTTGACCTGTACGTTCCAGCACCGACCGCCCATTCCGTCACGCTCCGGTTTGAGATCACCGGGCACGGCTCGGCTCCGGACGAAGCGGACCTGAACCTGCAGTTGGTGCTGAAGCCAGGCCAGGTGCTCGAAACGGGCGCAGGAAAGAAAATCACGCTGGGAAGCGATCAAGTTGACCTGGGACCGGATGACCTTGGCGGCTGGATTCGCCAGGGCGGGTGGACGCTTAAGGTCGATCCTGCAGCAAGTCTGCGATGGCCCATATATCCCTACAACCCGTACGCCGACGCGCCTGAGAAAACGCTGGACCACGCCGTCGGAAGGCTTACCGTCCCGCTAAACTTGAAGTCGGAGCATGAATACGTCCGTCCCCATCAGCAGGAAATTTTGTTGACGTTGTCCGCCGAACAATAGACTCGGGTGGCGCATACATTCCGCAGTTTGGAATGTATGCGATCACAAAGGGTCGCGCATACGTCGCCGGCTTTGCGATGTATGCGATTCAGCGGTTTCTGCCGCTGCACGATCTTACAATTTCTGCTTCTCGTATTCAAACGCGTTCGGCATCTGGTACTCATACTCGTCGCCGGTTTCTTTTCTGAGCTGGTCGATGCGGTTGCGGAGCTCTGCGACGAGTTTCGCATGGCGTGGATCACCGTAGAGGTTGTGAAGCTCACCAGGGTCTTCCTCGAGATCGTAGAGTTCAAATTCCTGCGGCGGCAGGAAATAATGGATGAGCTTGTAACGCTCAGTTCTAACTCCCCGATGGGGCCTCACCTCTTCGTTGCCGGGATATTCGTAGTATTCGTAGAGCCAATCCTTGCGCCAGTCCGTGGGCGGAGTGCCCTTCATAAACGGGACGAGGCTCCGTCCTTGCACCCAGTCTTTCCAGTTTGGCTCCTTGATGCCGGCAAGCTCCAGAATTGTGGGAGGGATGTCAAGGTTGAGGGCCATTTCATCGCGTGCGATGCCGGCCTTCAGCAAGCGAGGGTAACGGATGGAGAGCGGCACGCGGATGGAAGGTTCGTGCATGAAGCGCTTGTCATAAAAGCGCCATTCGCCCAGGAAGAAGCCGTGGTCGGAACTTAGAACGACCGCCGTGTCGTCGAGTTTGCCGGCTTTCTCAAGAAGGCCCATGATCTTGCCCACGATTTCGTCGTTGCTCACCACACCGGCGAAATGGTCCTTCACCAGCTCTTCGAGTGATCGAGGGTCGTCATTCCCGAGGACCGTGGTCCCAATTTTGTTTAAGGCATTCTTAAAGGCCAGCGGTTTGCCAGGATACCCTTTCAGGTCTTCGTCAAACGTGGACGGTTTGGGGATGGGCACGCCGTTATAGAGGTCGAGCAGGTGGCGAGGCCGGTAGAAAGGAGCGTGCGGCGCCACGAACCAGAAGAACAGGCAGAATGGCTTTTCACCCCTTTGGCTCAACCATTCAACCGCCCGCCCGGTGATGATGGTATCGACATAGCCGCGGTATTCTTTTGGAGGCTCGACGGCTCCATGGTGGCTTTCGGTCAACACTGGCCGGTAGTAGTCTGCCCCGGCCGCCTCGACTCCAAAGAATGTGTCCCAATTCTGCTTGCTCAGATCATGGATGTGGGCCTTGCCGAAAAAGGCCACGTCGTAACCCGCGTCGCGGAGCATGTCGGCAATGGTGGGAACACCCTCGGGGATCGCCCGGCCGCGGTTGTCGATGACTCCGCTGCTGTGAGGATAGAGGCCGGTGAGGATGGACGCGCGGGATGGCAGGCACAGAGCGTAAGTCACAAACGCATTGCGGAAGGTGGCGCCCTCACGAATGATGCGGTCCTGGTTCGGCGTTGAAATGATTTTGCTGCCCGTCGCGCTCAGGCCGTTTCCGTTCCAGCCCTGCGGAGTGCTGGCGCTGAACTCGTCCGGCCGCACCCCTTCGCACAGAAAGAAAACAAAATTGGGCCTCGCTTGGGAACTGGAGCCCTGGCCACGGGCTGCCCCCAGGGAATTGCCGGCCGCTCCGAATGCCCCGAGCGCTCCGGCGCCCGCTTTCAGAAATTCCCGCCTGCTCTGCCTGCTGCCGCTGTTGTCCTGGTCCATTGGTTCTCTCCGGTTAGAAGGTCGGGCGCATTGATCAAAGGCGATTTCTTGCTTGCATCCGGAAAACCGCGCTTCCCCACATTCACAACTGAAATTGCACCTTGAAAAAATATTCCTGCTGCACTGCTATGTCAACACCGGATTCGTGTGGCGGGAGTGTGGGATTAATCACCCGCGGCAAGGCCCATCGAATTCAGCGGGGGGCGGGGCGGGGGATTTGTCCGGGGGCAGAGCAATCGTGTTGCCACGCGCCGTGCCGGTCGCAACGGCGGCACCAAGTTTTCCCAAAATTGAACTATGATATTCGAACGCTGCCATTGGATTCGGGTAGCGAAGAGTCTCTGTTCCTTAGAGACTCTGCGGCTTGTCGCAGCGCCCGAGAAATCATTATCAAAGGAGATCCGCATGATAGTTGTTGATTCGCATCTTGACCTGGCCTGGAACGCGCTCACTTGGAACCGTGATCTCACGCTGCCCGTCGAGGAGATTCGCCGCGCCGAAGCCGGAGTGTCCGAACACCGCCGCGGAGCAAACACCGTCTGCTTTCCGGAAATGCGCAAGGGCAACGTAGCCATTTGCCTGGCCACCGTTCTGGCGCGTTGCACCCCGCTCAATGATCCACAGCTTGACTGGCGCACTCAGGAGGCAGCTTCCGCCATGGGCCATGGCCAGCGGACGTTCTATCGCATCATGGAAATGAAAGGGCATCTTCGCATGCTGCGGCATCCCGCCGACATTACGAGCCATCTTGAGGAGTGGCTTTCCGGCAATCGCGCGTCCATCGGGTACATCCTCAGCATGGAAGGCGCCGACCCCATCCTCTCGCCCGATGACGCCGCGACCTGGTGGGAGAAGGGCCTGCGCGTGGTCGGCCTCACCCATTACGGCAGCGGCGTTTACGGCGATGGAACATCAGGAAAGGACGGCCTCACGCCCAAAGGCTTTGAGCTGCTGAAGGCGTTCGAGCAGCTCGGCATGATTGTGGACACAACGCATCTGACGGACAAGGGCTTCTGGCAGGTGATGGAATCGTTCCACGGCAGGGTGCTGGCCAGCCACAACAACTGCCGCGCGCTCGTTCCCGGCGACCGCCAATATTCAGATGAACAGATCAAGGCGCTCATCGACCGAGGCGCCGTGATTGGCGGAGTGCTCGATTCCTGGATGCTCTGGCCGGGCTACGTTCCCGGAGAAACGGACAACAGCCAGATCAAGCTCCGCAGGGTCACCGACCACATGGACCACATCTGCCAGCTCGCCGGCAATGCCGCGCACATCGCAATTGGCAGCGACCTCGACGGCGGATTCGGCAAAGAACAGTCTCCCGACGACCTCGACACCATCGCCGACCTCCAGAATGTCCCGGCCATGCTCAAGGAAAAGGGATACGCGGAATCGGACATCGAGGGCGTCATGCACGCCAACTGGGTGAAGTTCTTTACCACCGCCTGGCAACACCTTTGAAATTTCCAAACAGTGCAGTGGCACCGGCGCTCTCGCCGGTGTCTTCAGCCCACCCCCGCTCCCGGCACGTGAGGAACATGTCATCCTGATCCCGCAGAGCGGGAGAAGGATCTGCTTTTCGGTTTGCCCCCGTGCCCTTGGCATAACACTATCCACTAACCGCTAATCACCGCCTTTAATTGGAGAGAGGGTGATGGAGGTACGACGCCGGGTGAGGGTTTCGTAGCGCGGTCCCTTCACAGGTCCCGGCGGTTCCCGGCAAACCATAGCTGCTGAGATACACAGCGTCACGCTGCCTGAACCATCGCAGAGCGGCTATGGTTTGCCGGGAACCGCTTCTGAGATACACTGTGCGCGGCTGTGAATGTCGAGTTGGCCGAGCTATGGTTTGCCGGGAACCGCTTCTGAGATACACTCGTCAGGGTTGCCGGCATACCGGGTTCCCCGCTATGGTTTGCCGGGAGCCGCTTCTGAGATACACTTTGCTCGATGGTCGGCTCCAGGCCGTATCCGCTATGGTTTGCCGGGAACCGCTTCTGAGATACACTGGCTGGTGTCAGGATCGAGCAGCTCCCTCGGCTATGGTTTGCCGGGAACCGCTTCTGAGATACACTCTCGGATCGAGTTTTGCCTGCGCGGTCGAGGCTATGGTTTGCCGGGAACCGCTTCTGAGATACACTTTCAGCAATTGATGAGTGTGGCTGGAGTATGCTATGGTTTGCCGGGAACCGCTTCTGAGATACACTTCAGAAGGGTCGAGTAAACCATCGTTCTCCGCTATGGTTTGCCGGGAACCGCTTCTGAGATACACTCCAGCAGGCACCGGTCCGGCAGTTCAGCGCGCTATGGTTTGCCGGGAACCGCTTCTGAGATACACTGACACGAGTGCGGGGCATCATGGGGGAGCGGCTATGGTTTGCCGGGAACCGCTTCTGAGATACACTCGCCATCCCGAGGCTCAATACTGATGATGCGCTATGGTTTGCCGGGAACCGCTTCTGAGATACACTCGAAGTTATTTTCGAGGTTCTGCCAGTTGGGCTATGGTTTGCCGGGAACCGCTTCTGAGATACACTCTCAGTCGCTTCGGCGTTCTGGCTGGCGGGCTATGGTTTGCCGGGAACCGCTTCTGAGATACACTCTTACCAGTTCCGGGTGGTCCGATGAAGAGGCTATGGTTTGCCGGGAACCGCTTCTGAGATACACTCGATGCAGATCGCTCTGCCGCCAGGTCGGCGCTATGGTTTGCCGGGAACCGCTTCTGAGATACACTTGAAAGCGCTGCATGCGGAGTGGAGAAAGCGCTATGGTTTGCCGGGAACCGCTTCTGAGATACACTCATCGAGCGCTGCTGATACTCGCGGATGGGCTATGGTTTGCCGGGAACCGCTTCTGAGATACACTTTCGACCTGCGCGTGAATGTCCATCATGACGCTATGGTTTGCCGGGAACCGCTTCTGAGATACACTTTAACCGGCTATGAAGTGGGCGATTGCCATGCTATGGTTTGCCGGGAACCGCTTCTGAGATACACTGGATTTTATCATCTCCGTCAAGTGGCTGGCGCTATGGTTTGCCGGGAACCGCTTCTGAGATACACTTGGCTTCGGCGCCGCCGCGCAGCGGATTCGGCTATGGTTTGCCGGGAACCGCTTCTGAGATACACTGATAAACACGATAAAGCCAATGACGAGCGCGCTATGGTTTGCCGGGAACCGCTTCTGAGATACACTGCTGGTGATTGACTTATCGTGAAGGATGTAGCTATGGTTTGCCGGGAACCGCTTCTGAGATACACTGAGTTACCTTTCGAGCAATCAGCACTTCACGCTATGGTTTGCCGGGAACCGCTTCTGAGATACACTAGAACAAGGTGGTGTACGCATTGCCCGCGGGCTATGGTTTGCCGGGAACCGCTTCTGAGATACACTCGAATTGCCGCTCGCCCTGGAGCCTAACCTGCTATGGTTTGCCGGGAACCGCTTCTGAGATACACTGCTAGCGACTTGCTAGCGACCACACGGCGTGGCTATGGTTTGCCGGGAACCGCTTCTGAGATACACTCTGACTTCCACTGCGAGCTGGCGTAGATAAGCTATGGTTTGCCGGGAACCGCTTCTGAGATACACTGGTCGGTTTCTGCGCCAGCAAACGCATTGCGCTATGGTTTGCCGGGAACCGCTTCTGAGATACACTAATTGACTTGCGCGTTGCCTGTGTTTTGTGGCTATGGTTTGCCGGGAACCGCTTCTGAGATACACTGATACGTATGGACGGAATATCGCAAGAGCGGCTATGGTTTGCCGGGAACCGCTTCTGAGATACACTGAGCGGTGGCGCGGGTAACAGGCGGGAACGGCTATGGTTTGCCGGGAACCGCTTCTGAGATACACTACATCCCCCCGGATATTGCTGTAATCCGGGGGGGATAACTCTCTCCAGAATTTCAAAAAAGGCCCATCTGCATGGGAGGGTCTTCCACGGACGCGCGTTTTTTCCCGACGTAAATCTCCATCTTTTCAAACTGCCGGTCGGTGATCGAGATGATCCTCACCTGGCCGTGGCTGGGCAGGGCTGCGTGGACTCTTCGGCGCAGGGCTTCATCGCTGTCTTCGCTGGCCACATAATGGACATACACGGAATACTGCAGCATGGTGAAGCCCTGTTTCAGAAGCGCGGCGCGGAATTGCGTATACTCCCGACGCAAGTCGGGCTTATCGACCGGCAGGTCGAACATGGCGAATAACCACATGGCTCGGTATCCTGAGAGCGCAACTTGATGGCGCGGCATTAGGTGAATCCAGGAGTCTATTGAAAAGTGTGTAGCGGCGGTCCCGCCGAGGCGGGACCGCCAGCCTTGCGTTCACAACGTAGGCTGATGGCGAGATAAACTCGCCGCTACAGTAACGGAATCTCCAGTTTCTTATCGCCGCTTTCGATTGCTGCGGCGAGCGACTGGGCGGTCCTGCTGACCCAGTCAAAGAGCGTTCTGGATTCCCCATCGGCAGTGAAGCGCGCGAGCAGGGATTCCAGAAGGGCGCGCTTGGTTTCGCGGTCAAGCTCCGGGTCTCCATCGCGCTGTTCCCGGAGAGCGGCCACGGCGCGGTCTACAATGGGGCGGAAAGGCTCCATCACATCGTCGGCCAGGCAGAAGGCGTCATAGCGGTTGTGGTGGTGGATGCCGAGCGAAGGATGGAGACCGGCGGCGCACAGGGCCCGCGCAGTCACGGCCCGCAGGATGGCATAGCCGTAGTTGAGAAGTGGGTTCAGCCCCTCGCCGTCGGGATTGCGGCGGAAGTCGTCCTCTCCGAAAAGATTTTTCCAGTAGATGCGGGCGGCGCGGGCTTCGATGTTCTGCGGGTCGCCGGAGCGGACGCTTGCCGCCAGCATTTCAAGGCCCCAGTCCTGTTCGGTCTGTTCTTTCAACAGCCGTGCCTGGGCCAGGATTTTGGCCTTCACAATCTGCTGCCACAGGCGTTTGCGGTTGGGCAGCGGCAGGTTGGCCTGCGCATGGAATCGCTCGGTTTGCGTCGAGTGGTTTTCGAGCGGCAGCAGCATGGCGCAGGGCATGCGTTTCTGGTTGCAGGCGATGAACATTCCTCCGGCTTCAGCGAGACCGGAAAGGACGGCGTGTGAAAAGGAGATCTGCGGGTGCGCGGCGATCAGGACGGCAATGTCGGCAAGGGGAATGGTTTGTTCCTGCGCGACGCGGGCCCGCAGGCCGCTCTCCGGGTCGCGGCCATCTGTCTCGTAGGGGAGGGCTTCGCCCTCCCGCGGGAGCGCAGAGCGCTCCCCTACATCAATCACCAGCAGACCGTTGCGTACATTCAGCCGCGCCGGACGCTCCGAGAAATCAAGGATTCGATCATTCATGGGCTTTTCCCCTCTGCCGAATCTCTTCGAGCTGGTTTAGAAATTCATCCCGGTCTTTCCTATGCTCGTCGGCGCGGCGGGTCTTTTCGTTCAAGTATCGCTGGCCGGTGATTTTGGTGTTCTGGAGCGAGTCGGCCCAGCCGCGCAATTGCCTGGAAACTCCCTCCGCCCGAGATTTCAAATCTGAGATTTCAGATTTGAGATTGTCGAAACCTTCCAGCGCCTCCAGCAGGCAGAGCATGGAGCGCACTTCGCCCGCTGAGCCTCGCGCGATGTAGAGGAAAGTGAGCAGCTCCTGCGTGGTCCCGCGCTCAAAGCCTTCCGCAATATTGTTGGAGATGGAGACAGCCGCCCGCTCGATCTGGTCACGCAGGCTGCGCTGGCCGCGAAACGGAGGCTTGCCGGTGAGGGCGTAAACCCGCCTCGCCAGTTCAATGGCCGCCTGCCAGACAGGCAATTGCTCGAACCGCTCGTACTTCATCGGCCCTCCTGTGCTGCGCAAATTTGAAATCTATTTCAAAACTCGAATTTCGTATCTCAAATTCTAAATCTCAAGTTTGAAATCTGAAATATCAGCGCCTGGCCTTCACACCTGAGATTTGCAACACCTTTAATCATCTGTCTCGGTAACTTCCCAAACGGGCCGCGTCTCAAATTTGCGATCGGAGATTGCGTCAGTCATGCGCCTCCGTATCTTCTCTAATCGGGCTGCGTCTCAAATTTTAGATCTGAGATATCAGCCTCTGGCCCTTACACCTGAGGTTCGCAATGACCTTAATCATGCGCTTCCGTCACCTCCCCAAGCGGGCTGACTACAACTTTGCGCGCATGCCATTTAAATAGCTCCGCGGGTGATTTGGTGACCCAGTCGGCAGACTTTACTTTTGATCGCTTTCCTTCTTCGTTTACTCTTCTTGGACGCGCATCGTTGACGTGAACCATCTCGATCTTCTTGCCGCCGTCCTGTTGTTGGCTTATTGACCTGACAACCAGCCTGACCCGCCCGGAATTCCGTTCTTCGGTAGTCAAGCGGACCCTGTCTGACAGCAAAGGCTTACCTTTAATCTGCCGGTCGAGTTCGAGGATTTCCCCCTGTGAAACGGAGAACTTGAACGCGGTATGTTCTCCGAACCCAGCTTTCTTGATGATCGGCTTCTTTCCCCTTATTCTCCGCTGCACCTCGAGCAATGTGACTACATCATCGCTCTCCCACCCCAACTCCTTCTCCGGATTTTTCGGATCAAGGACCGCAAAAATCTCGAAGTGATGGTTCGCCCCTGGCTTTCCTGGCTCGACAAGCCTGCGCCGAAAGCCTCTCCCCACGTGAGTAGTTTTCACGACCTGCGTGACTCTTACTCGCTTGATCGGAACAGAGTTGCCGTGCCGTCCCCGGAGCTGGGGTAGTTTGTCGATATTTTCCGGCCTGCGAGGGTCGGGCAGGTTGGCGGGATCGTCCGTCCCGAGTTCCCGCAGTTTGTCCTCGATTGCCTCCCTTACCTTCCCCTTCTTCCCTGACTTTCTGGGCGGTTCTGCGATATGCTCAATGTCCTTCGCCTTCTTCGAGAGCTCGTTGATCCACTTCCGCACGCGCGGGAGGCGCGCGGGATTGTTCTCACGAGGAGCGTTCGGGTCAAATGCGGAATAAATCGTGTCCTTGTGGAGCGAGCCGGAGATTTTCTTGGAAGCTCGGTGCGACACGACGGTTCCGTCAACTTCCGTGCGGACGGAATCTACGAAATCGTTCCAGGGAGATTCCAGTACAGCGTGACGTAGCCACCTGGCTGCGGTAAGGGCCTGGATGGTTCCTTGACCGGTGAGCGCAACAGCGATGGCGTCAACGGCATGGTGGCGGTGGTCGTTTCGGTTCTTCTTAACCGCACCACCGTTGGAAGTGGGCCCATCGTTGAGGACACTATACAAGCCCCAGGCTTTCATGAGTTCCGCGGTCGCTTCACCTGACGTGCAAATGACCCGCTGTTCTTTGCTCGCGTCGTAGACTCCGCCGTAAAGGTATCCCAGGTATTTTGCGGCCACCTTTGATGCGTAGGCGGAATCTCGAAGCTGGCGTTCGGAGAATCTTTCAAGAAATTCTTTCAGCTTTTCGTCGTTCATGAGGATCCGAGCCAGCTTGCGCCGCGCCGTCCTCCCGAAAATCGCCTTGGCGTTCATTTCCAACTTCACAAAGTCATCGCCCTTGAAGGCTTGAAAGGGGGTTCTGGCCCCTTTTTCGTTGTTACAGCGGGTGTGGCAAAGGACGAGGTTAATGAATGTGTTGTCCGGGCAAAGGCTGCGGGGGACGATGTGGTCGATGTGGACGTCCTGCCCGCCCCGATATATGCCGTCACCTGAAAATCCCTGCCCGCAGTATACGCAACGATCCTTGCATTCATCGAACAGAAGGACTCTCCTTGTGTCTTCGTCGCTCGGGTGCTCGTCGCCGGTTTTGACCTTAATCCTTTTTTCCGCATTATCCCGCGCGGTGCGGTTTCTCTTGCTCGCCTCATCGATGCGTTGGCGAACGCTTTTGGGATTCTTAAGCTCGCGGAGTAGTTCAATGTGAACCTCCACAGGCTTGCCGAAACGAGAGATCAACTCGTTTATGACCTTCCGAAGCTCCGTTAGACTGCGCATGACGGCGGGGTTGCGGATTTGGCCAAGGGCGGGCGGCAAGGGCCCCCCTTCAGGAAGCGCGCCCGTTTTCCTGAGCCAATTGCGATAGCGCTTTTCGTGAAAGGTGGGATCGGCGGCAAACTCGACGGGCGGAAGGAGCTTGAGGGACGGATACGGCTGGAACTTTTCCGGGTAAATCTCACGCTTAGCCTCTGCGTAGAACCTTCCATTTTCCAGAAGCGGAAGCAGTTTCTTCATTGCCTTTCGAGAATGACCTGCCGGCCGCGTTTCGAATGAAATTTCCGAAAGCTTCTTTGCCTTCCCATCTTCAAGGCCCCACTTTTGCTTCGCCGCTTCCCTCAGCTTCTCGGGCTTCTCGAACGCGTAAACGTATTCGACGGTGCGGTCCCGCTCTTCGGGCAACATGGCAAGCCAGCGTTTGCCGAAGACTTTGTAGAAGGCCGCGTTGGTTCGGTTTCCCTTCAGCTTGGCCTTCCCGGACCTCTTGTCTTCTTCATCCACGTCGGGTGGAGGAGGGTCGCCCTTCTTCTTTTTCGTTCGCTTTCGCGGCTCCAGGTTGAATTTGTGCTCTTCGGGAAGCGCCAGGACCTTACGGATCTGGTCGAAGGTTCGGTCCCCCTTCAACTCAAGTTCATCGATCACCTTCTGCCGCTCGTCCGGTGTGAGCGGCCGGTCCAACTCACCGGGCTGGAGGACACGGAGGTTGTTCACCTGTTGAAGCAGGCGGAAACGCTGGGAGATGAGCAGGTACATCGGGGCGCGGCGCTGGCTCGGTTCAAGATCGCAACGGCCGATGGTGTTGGGATCGAACCATGAGGGGCGTTGATCAAAGACGAGCACTCGCAGCCGCCTGTAATTATCCGCGCTGAAAATGTCCGGATGGTGCCGGGACTGCTCCTGCCAGATTTGCTTTAACTCTGGCTCATACATCTCCTCTCGCGAGGTCCAGTGCCCCCGGATGCGCTCGCGGTCGGGCGTAACGTGGCGGCCGAAATAGACCCCTAGGGTAGGTGCATCCACCGTCTTCATAGCGCGGACCAATTCGCTGATTCCTCTCTTTACCGTGCCGACCTTGTCTTCTTTCCTCGACGCGACCTTGGAATTTGCTAGAAAACCCCGGCGCTGGGCGAGATGGTAGAGCGCCCGGCCAAGATGATGTTTTTCGAGCTTCTCTTCCAACGCGGACGCCCTCAGCGAATAGGGCATGACCTCACGCAGTCGGTGGCATTGAGCACAACGCTTGACACGCTGCGGATGGCCGTGTTCGGAACCGATCTTCTTGAACCACTCAGAGTTGAGGATGCTGACGTCCAAGTCTTCCAGAATCTTCTGGCGTTCTATGCGAACTCTGGCATTGCCTAAGGGCAAGAGGTCCCAGGATTGCAGAAGCAGAAATACATCCCTTAGCCGCTGGGCGCGGCGGCGCGTCTGGCGGGTTTGGTGCCGCATTTGGCGGCGATTGACGTTGCGGGTCTTCTCTTGTCCCGACTGGCGATCTCCCTCTGTGGCTGCCTCGAAGACACGTGACCCGAGGGCGGGTACGCTGCCAGTGCGATAAAGTCCCTGCGGGCTTCCGTTCCGCCGTTCGATGGTGGCCCAGCCGAGAGAGTTGCTGCCCAGGTCGATGCCAAGTACGTATTCCTGCGGAATTTGATCAGTCATATATCACCTCTTGACAATAAATAAATTGGCGGTATTATACACCCGTGTATCTCAGCAGCGGTTCCCGTACCTTACCTTAGTAAGCCAGACGGGATTCCGTCTGCGTCGCGGGCACCGTCTCGAAAGAGCGATCCCAAGGCGCCGTGCGCGGCCCAAAGCCCCACGGCGCTTTTTATTTCACGGCCGCGTCCGGTGCGGGGCTGCCATTTTTTCAAGCGTGCGAGAGGCGCAGCTCGCCGTTCGTGCAGGGGTGTGATCGAGGCGAGAATGCGCGGTCCAGGCGAAGAAAACACTCGCCGGCGGGAGCGCGTTCTTCCTGCCATTGTCATTTTTCTTACTTCCAAGCCGCCGCCCAAAACATAGTCCCCAGCCCTCTACCTCCGGGAGAGGGTGAAGGTGTTTCTCATTTTTCAGGCCCGCCGCTCATCACTAACCCCAATCTTGAATCTCAAATCTGAAACCTTGAATCGCTCCCCCGTTTTCACTCGCCACTCATCACTAAGCACTCTTCACTGCCTTTGGGCCGCGCGAGGGGTCCTTTCAGGGGAACGCAGCTTTAACTGTGTCATCATGACGCCTCCGCAAAAATGGCTTCAGCCGCTGAATCTCCCGCCCCTGCTCGTCACTTGCCGCGCGCAGTTTCGTTCTTCACCCTCGCTCGTGAGACCTTGCAAGCTGCCGGGAGCTGACAGCGGCAGGACAATCTGCTTTCCGGGATCCCGACGGATGCGCCACG
This sequence comes from Terriglobia bacterium, assembly GCA_035712365.1. Classification (NCBI taxonomy): domain Bacteria; kingdom Pseudomonadati; phylum Acidobacteriota; class Terriglobia; species Terriglobia bacterium. The sequence goes on along the minus strand of DASTAW010000024.1, from coordinate 10,883 downwards.
CTTGGCGCATGGGCGCGCGCGGCCCTGGGCGTTCTAGGCTTGTTAAATAGGCTACTCTAACGGCAAGGGTCAAAAATGGGACAAATGGGATTTTCGTCCCATCAATTCCATAATTTTGTATCTTATTGATAACAATTAATATGCTCGAAATTTGAGTGAGCTAAATTTCGTTCCCGAGCAAATTGTGTCTGTTTACGGTACAGCGGGTAAAAATTGCACTGCCACAGGATTGTTAAGATTTTCGCCGCGCGGCGTGCTCAGCTCAGCGGAATTCCCAGGAGGATTTCAATTAGGATCGGTTTGCCGCTCCAGACGGCCGGCTGGAACTTCCATTTCTCAAACGCAGCGCGGGCGGCCCGGTCCGCGAGGCTTTCAACTCCACGATAGACCGTCACCCGTTCCACCGAGCCGTCCGCGGCGATGAATCCGTGCAGGATGATCATTTTTTGTTTCTGCTCGGCGGTGAGAGCAGGGCGGTGGAAATCGAAGCGCTCTTCCACGGCGGGCGGCACAACGCCGAAGTCCACCTGTAGCGTGACGCCGTTGTGCTGGGGCTTTTGCTGTGCGTTCGGATCATTGATCATCGAGTATTGAAGGATCCAGTTCCGCTGCGGCATCGGCAAAAAAATGGTATAGATCTTTTCACCCTTGAGGACACCGAACACGTGCAGGCCGCCGCCGCCCTGCGGTCCGGCGGTCACCACCATGGCGAAGCGGTTCTTCAGCGGGGCGCGCAGGATGGGGTAGATGAGTTTTGCCACGGCAGCCGCGGAAAGAGCGGCATCGCCGGCGGCGCCCGCGGTGCCTGGATTACCGGTTGTCGAAGCTCCCAGTCCGTTCACTACTCCGGCGCCGCCACCACCGCCGCCCGCCGTACCTGATCCCACGCCGGTGCTGGCATCGCCTCCGCTGCCCGGGCCTCCGGAGCCGCCTGTGGCGCTGCCGCCGGAGTTCCCATTGGGCGCTCCGGCATGATTGCCTTCAGGAGAGATGGTGAAGGCCCCATAGCGATTTCCAGCAGGGATTTTAAGCTGGTCCGTCGGCGGACCGGGATTTAGGCTGAGCGACAGCAGGCTGGTGACTGACCCGTTTGATGTGGCCTCCATCCCCTGGGTTGCGATGGCGGTAAGATCAAGGTTCTTCGGTAAATCCTTTCTCTGCGCCAGCGGCGGCAGAGGCGGCGGAGGAACTGGAATTGCCGGCATGTTGGGCATGTCCGCTGCCGGGATGGTGAGGTCCGGCGGCGTGACAGAAACCACCGTAGTCTTGGGAATCGTCAGAGATTTCAGCGTTGGCGGCACGGTCAGCTTCATCGGAGGTGGAGGCGGCACAGCCGGAGGGGCGGGAACCGGCAGCGAGCCTCCGAGCACCACGTTGGGCAGACGAAGCTTGAGTTTGATGTCGAGCTTCTGGGCCGGGTTTACATGCGGCTGAATGATCGTCTGGAAATTATTGTCGGGGTTGGGCGGGTTTGAGACCACCGTGGCGCTGTGGTGAAAAGCGCTGCTGCCTTTCGCTGGAGCCTTCTCGGGGTGGGTCCCCCTTCCCGGCTGGCCGCCCGGGCCCGGCGGCTTTACAGACGGGAGGTCCTTCGGTAATTCAATCTCATGAAACTCGTAGACAATTTGGGGCAGCTTGATTGTCTGGGCAGGACGCGGCAGCAGGAAAAAGAAGGGCACCTCGAGGAGGAAAAACACAATCGAAAAGTGCATCATGCACGAGGTGAGAAAGGCAGTGAATTTCGGGCCGCCTTTCCCCACCTCCTGCCGGCCAACAACCAGCTCCTGGGGTGGCGGATCCTTCAAGAACAGGGACTTGAACCCGCTACGGATAGCCTGCCGGCGCGGTTCGTGAGTCAACAGCCGGAATCCCGGTACGCGGTGGCCGTTGACTGAGGCGCCCTCGTGAAAGTCCGCCAAACTCACGGGGTGTTTGCGGAGCAGCGCGGCCAGGCCGCCGGTAATGACCTTGCGGCGAGGTTCATGCGCCAGCAGACTGATTTGAGGCGGCTTATGGATGGCGCCATTGCCGTTGTGGCCGTTTAGGGGGGTGCTTTTTAGCGACGGGGCCCTGCTGAACAGAGTGGCGAGGCCACCCCGTAGCGCCTGGCGGCGGGGTTCGTGCGACAACAGTTGGATCTGTGGCGCTTTTTCTGGCGCCATTATTCTTTCGTCCCCAGTTGATTTTACCTGGACCGGTCGCGCACGCTCGGCAGGCCCCCCTCCCGCACCGGCGCTTCAGCCATATTGCAACTGACGTGCCGTTCGTTGCCAAATTGGTTGCTGACCGCTTAATAACCAGTCTGCTCTATAACTTGGCGGGAAAACCCGCTTTCCGCCTGTCATAGAAGTGTCTCCTCTTTGGGACACAAGGGGATAACCCGCGAGTGTTTTAAGGAACAGGCTGTCACAAACTGTGCACAAACTTGTCGGAATCGAGTTATCCTTTGCACGAGTTTACCGGGAAAGAGTAGAGTGAAGATCGTCCCGCCCATACTCGCCCGCGCCCGGTATTTAGTCGCCTGATTTCTAAAGGGAACAGCATGTTGGAGCCTTGGCGCACGCTCGCAGCCCGGAATTGAGATTACGGATGGAAAATCAGGAACCCGCTGACCGTTTGGACGATTGCCTCGGCGGTCTTTTTTGCTGCTGCTTTGCTCGCGCTGTTGGGTACGTACAGGATGTCATTCGCCGCCAATTCCGGGTCACGGGCCTTTTCCTTCATGATCTTTTCGAGGTCTACGGGGATTTCAACCCGGGTGCCGTCAGCTTTCGTGTGGATGATCCGGGCCTTATGCCTGGCGGCATTCGGGTCGAGACCCTCTGCCATGGCCAGCGCCTGCACAACCGTGATGGAGTCGCGATCTTCCAGCAGAAAACCACCTGGCTTGCGCACTCCGCTGCCTGCCACATAGATGACGTCAGCCTTGGAGACCGCGATAATGTCGTGCGGTTCGACAGGGATATTCAGGCCCTCAGCTTGAGTGTAAAGCAGGTCCTTCAGATCAATGGCAATCTTGTCCGGCGCCACTTCCTTCATGCCGGGAACGACGGTCAGGCCTTTGAATCCCCCTGGCCTGGTGACATAGACGGTCTTGCCGGCCGGCGCGGTGCTGCGCTTGGCCAGGCCTCCCGCGAGTGACAGCATTTCGATCAGCGTGCGCGGCCCCGTGATCTGGTAAAGTCCGGGTTTCTCGACCGCGCCCATAATGGAGACAGGGCGCGCCTGAAATAGCTTGACGAACACGCCGACCTGAGGGTTCTGAACAAGATTCTTCGCCAGGGCTGCTTCAAGCCGGTCGCGCAACTGATCAGCGGTGAGCCCGGAAGCAACCATGCGGCCGAGCAGCGGCAGCGCGATGGTTCCGTCGTTGGCAACGCGCACGGTTTGATTAAGGTCTGGGACATCGAACACCGCGATGTCGAGCACATCTTCGGGTCCAATCACGTAATCCAACGGGGCGCTGGTTGCCGCGTTGGCCGTGGCCGAGCTCTGCGGCGCAGCCGGCGTTTGCCGGGCGCCCGTCTCGGTTGCGGTGGAGGAGGGAACGGGACCTACTCGTTCCAGGTCCTGCGCGCGTAGCTGCGCGGCTCCCGCCACCGCCAGCCAAAAGGCAAACGTACCGGCGGCTGCACAGGTTCTAAAACGCTTTTTCATCGCACCTCTCGTACCGGTCCACATGCCCGGAAAATTATGCCCTATCACTGCTTCTGGCGGGCTCCGGAACAACATCGCCTGCAAGCGTATCAAAGCCCGTTTTCCAATGTCAACCGGCAGCGGCGTGGGTAGCGAGGACCTCCGGTTTTGAGGTCCGCGGTTCTTCTCCGTCAAAATCCCGCAGACTGCACAGGCGACGGGCGCACGATTTGGGGTCCGCATACATCGCAAAAGCAGCGACGTATGATGCGCGACCAGCTCAGGTCGTTCCTATTTTGTGGCACGGCCATCTTGGCCGTGTCATTTGACCGAAGCATGGGGGAGGATGCCCGGGCCACAAGTCAAACTTACGCCACTGCTCAAATCGTAGTGGTTGGCGGGCTTGGTGGTTCCGAAGTGTTTGATTGTCAGCACGTCATCCTTAAGTTCCATTGACACCGTTCAAGCCCGCACCTTACAGTGGACACCAGAAATGGAAGGTGGCCGGTCGATGGCAACATGCCCCGTTTGCAATCACAGTGTGCGGACGCCGTTCTTTCTCAACCTGGATGCCTGGACTCACCTCGCGTGCCCTCATTGCCATGCAAGGCTGGAAATGAAGCCTCCGCGGTCTGTCCTGCTTGCTCCAATCATGGCGCCCCTGTTCGTGCTCGCCCGGCAAGGCCGCGCTTTCGAGATCATCGCCTTCGTCTATATGTTCACCACGTTCTTCCTTCTGCTTTTGGAATGCCTCAATCCCAAGGTGCGGCTGCGGAAGAAGCCCCCGGCCACGCCGTCCGTCCGGCTGAACCTCGACGGCCGCTCCGAGTAGCCAGCAAGAGCGGAAATGGGCAGTAGGAAGTAGGAAATGGGTTTGCTCCGCCCCGACTTCCTAATTCCAATTTCCGACTTCCGCCGTTGGCCCGGCACCTGCTACTCGCCACTCATCACTAACCACTAACCACTGCCTTACTCGTATCTCAAGGCCACCATCGGCTCGACTTTTGTCGCGCGGCGGGCAGGGATATAGCAGGCCACGAGCGCCACGGCGATCAGGATCAGCGAGACCGCAACGAAGGTGAGCGGGTCGGTGGGCTTGACGCCATAGAGCATGCTCGATAAGAAGCGCGTCACCGCCAGCGCCGCGGCAATGCCAATCGCCACGCCGATCAGAGCCAGCCGGAGCCCCTGCCCCACGACCATCGTCAGCACGTCGCTCTTCTGCGCCCCCAGCGCCATGCGAATGCCGATTTCGTGCGTGCGGCGAATGACCGAATAGGAAATGACACCAGAAATCCCAACTGCTGACAACGTTAGGCCAAGAATGGCAAAAACACCCAGGAGCACGGTGGAATAGCGGCGGCGCGCGAGGGACGTGGAAAGCCTCTGCTGCATCGTCATTACGTCAGATACCGGCACCGATTTATCGAGTTTTGTAATTAGTCTCCGAACGGGTTCAGAGTAGCTCAGTGGACTGGAAGCTATCTTTACGACCAAATACATTTCCGCATTTGACCCGCAGAAATACAGCGCGTATTTAGGGCGGCCAGCCAAGCCGAACTCTTTTATGTCACCGATTACCCCGATGACCCTTACCCAGCTCGGCGCGGGTCCCTCGGGGCCGGCGTTGATCTTTTTCCCTACTGGGTCCTCGCCGTGGAAGAATCGATCCGCCAGGCGGCGGTTGATGATCACTGGCGGCGCCGAAGAGCGAGCGAAATCCGCGTTTGTGAAGACTCGCCCTTGAATCAGAGGAATGCGCAGTGCCTTGAAATAGCCAGGATACACAATACGCAATTCCGCTGCGGGGTAAGTTTCGCCTGGACTGAGTGCGTGGACCTCAACAGCAAATCGCGTCTTGAAATTCGATTCTTCGCTTAGCGGCAACACGTCGGTGAATCCTGCGGCCTCCACACCCGGAAGTTCCTTAACCTTGTTTAGCAATTGGCGATAGAAGATTTCCCGTTGCCCAGCCGCAGAGTATTGAGGGTCAAGTAAAGTTACCCTGGCCGTCAGAACATTGTGGACATCGAACCCCGGATCAACATTTAGAAGGAATTGAAAGGTCCTTAAGAGCAAACCTGACCCTATCAATACAACCAGTGCCAATCCTACCTCGGTGACTACGAAAAGGTTCCGGATAAAGTCTGACCGAAAACCCGCAGTCGAACCTTCACTTGTCGCTTTGAGACTCGAAACCAAATTCAACCTGCCCGATCTCAAAGCCGGTGCTAACCCGAAGAGAATCCCTGCCATTAACGCCGTGATCAGCGTAAAGGCCAATACCTTGGCATCGAGTTGAATCGGGAGAAGCTGTGGGATGGCCCCCTGTCCCAACGCGGGGAGCAGTTTCAGTCCGCCTTCTGCCAGAGCCAGCCCCAACGCACCCCCGGCGAGCGCCAGTACAATGCTTTCGCTGAGCATCTGCCGGATAAGGCGAGATCTGCTTGCACCGAGGGCTTTACGGACAGCCACTTCTTTCTGGCGCTCAGCAGCGCGAGCCAGTAGCAGATTAGCTACATTGGCGCACGCGATCAGCAGCACAAAGCCGGTTGCTGCCAGCAGAATCAACAATGCTTCCTGTGCAGTTCCGACTAGTTGCTCGTGAAGCGAAACAACCTGCACGCCCCATCCCTCGTCCGTCTTGGGGTATTGGAGTTGGTCCCGGGAATTAATAGTTGTCATTTCCATCTGCGCCCGTAGTATGTTCACGCCTGATTTCAGGCGAGCAATCACATTCAAGGGATGGTAGACGCGGCTGGTCAGCTCGTCTTTGCCCATCTGGCCCAAGGGCAGCCAAAAGTCGGTCCAACTTGGAAAGCGAAAACCCGTGGGCATGATCCCTAACACGGTGTAACCTCTTCCATCGAGATCGATGATCTTTCCGACAATGCCTGGGTCTGAGTGGAAGACCCCGGCCCAGAGGGCGTGGGTTAGAATAACCTCCGGCCGAGCTACAGGTTGGTCTTCGCTGCTGTCAAACCCGCGGCCCAAAAGAGGTTCTACACCTAGCGTCCCAAAGAAGTTTGCGGTGACGTACGTTCCCTGAAGCCACTGAGCTTCGCCCTGGCCCGCTAGTGTGAAACTCCTTTGAACTCGATAGGCAGCAATCTCCTCGAAAACACGGTTCTGAGTTCGCCAGGAATCGACATTGGGAGTGGATACCGGAACGTCTGTATAACCTTGGTAGCTTTGCCAGATGGAAACCAGCCGTTCGGGATCATGGTACGGGAGCGGTTGCAAAAGAACGCTATTCACCACACTAAAGACGGCCGTGTTCGCGCCGATGCCGAGCGCAAGGGTGAGCACGGCAATCGCGGTAAAGCCCGGATTGCGGCGAAGCTGGCGCAGGCCGTAGCGAATGTCCTGGATGAACGCTTCGATGATATGTGAACCGCCGACATCGCGGCATTCTTCTTTCACCTGGTCGAGTCCTCCCAATTCCAGTCGCGCCTGGCGACGCGCTTCCTCCCGAGCCATGCCCGAGCCGACGAGATCGGCGATCCTTTGCTCGAGGTGGAATCGCAGCTCGGCGTCGAGACGCTTTTCGGTGAGCTTTCTTTGGAAAAACCGTTCGTACCAGCGCATGAATCAGCCCTCAGCTTTCAGCCGTCAGCGATCAGCAGGCGTGTGGCATGTGGTATGCGGCAGGTTGCGTGACGTTCTCTAGGCCATGCCCGTTTGCCGTATCTTCCGCCCTCTCACTCCCGGCTCCTGACTCCTGTCTCCTGTCTTCTCGTCTCTGACCACTAACCACTGACCACTAACCACTGCTCTTCATTCTGCCGTGCGAAGTATCAACGCGACCGCGTCGGTCATCTGCTCCCAATTCCTGACTTCGGCCTCGAGCTGTTTCCGGCCCCTGGGAGTGAGCGCATAAAATTTTGCTTCACGACCGGTCTCTGTGGCCTTCCACTGCGCGCGCAGCCAGCCGCGGTCCTCCAGCCGGTGGAGCGCGGGGTAGAGCGAGCCTTGCTGGAGTTGGAAAAAGTCGCGGGAGATCTGCTGAATCCGCTGAGCAATGGCGTAGCCGTGGATCGGGCCCAGCGCCACAACCTTCAGGACCAGCATGTCCAGCGTTCCCTTCAGGAGTTCCGTTTTTTCTTCAGCCATCATGAACACCTAGAATCTCTACATATACTGCCGGGGCGCTCGAATGTCAAGCGGGTTTTAGGCCGATTCTCGATCCGGCTTGAAGTCCGGGCCGAAGCGCATGCCATTCCACCTCTCCTTCTGTGGAGCGGACGACAAGGAATGTGCTTTGGTGTCGGGCTTGCGGCTGCGTTCCCGGCGGCTGACGCACGTGCTCGTCTTCAGGCGCCGCTTTGCAACTGCCGGATTGTTTCGCGCACCATTGGGAACAGCTTCCCGTACCGGCCACGCGGCGCCTTGCGCAGAAACGTCTGGAAGCAATGCAGGGCCTGTTGTTTCTGTCCCGACCTCTGGTAGAGAAAGCCGAGGTTCAACAGCGGCTCCATCTCCGAGGGATCGGCGTTGACGGCCTTCATAAAATTGCGCATGGCTGCCGCCGAATCTCCCTGAGAAATGGCGAGAAGCCCCAGCCCGTTGAAGGCCGGCGCGTAACTGTCGCTCTGGGCAGTGATGGCTTCAAACGCCTTGCGGGCTTCCTGCGGGCGCCTGAGTTGCAGATTGGCCGCGCCCAGGTTGCTAAGGTTGTCAAGGTCCGTGGGATTCAGCTCCGCAGCGCGCTGCATCGCCTGCACCGCCTTCTCAAGCTGGTGCGTCCGCAGGTAGTCTTTCCCCAGCCTGGAATAGATCTGGTCCGTCTCCACGTGCAAGCCAATGGCTTTCTCGTAAACCTGGATCGCCCGAGGAAAATTCCCCAGATTTTCAAACGAGGACGCCAGATAGGTGATGCCAAGTGGGTTGGTGGGGTCCTGCTTGAGCCCTTTTTCCATCAATCGGGCCGCGCCCCCAAACTCCCTTCGTTCCATCAGGCGTTCAACCTCGCCAAGAATTTTCAGCACCCCGGTCTCATCCTTGGGATCGGGCGCTTTGCTCCCGAGCTGGATCACCCTCGGCGTTCCGCCGCTCACATATCCCAGTGAAGCCAGGTCTTCGCGGGTCTGCTCGGTCATGGGGCTCGAAACCACTTTTTCGTTCCGCTTGTCCTGGCCGATAATCGACCAGATCTGCGCGTCCAGACGCGAGGCGATGACCGGCTCGCGCGACTCCACATTGGTTGCCTCGCGGGGATCGTCCGTCAGGTTGTAAAGCTCGGACCGCGGCGCCAGGATGAACTTCCACTGGTTGGTGCGAACGGCGCGAAGCTCTGACCATCCCATATAGGTGCGCGGATAAAGGGTCTCGAGATATGCCGTGTCGGTCGCCAGGGGCTGGCCCTTCTGGATCAGCGGAAGCAGGTCCAGGCCTTGCGCCTCCTTGCCGGGCGAAAGATGGAGGAAGGCCAGGATGGTGGGCATGATGTCGATGGAACGGACCTGCTGCGCAATCGCTTTGCCCGCCGGAATTCCAGGGCCGGCAATAATCAGGGGCACGTGCACGGTGGCGTCGTAAAGGAAAACCCCGTGGGTCTCTTCGCCGTGCTCGCCCAGGCTTTCTCCATGGTCCGCCGTCGCCACGATCAAAGTCCGATCCAGAAGGCCCTGCGCTTTGAGGTAATCCAACAGCCGCCCGACCTGGCTGTCGGTGTAGGCAATTTCTCCCGAATAGGGGTCCTTGGAATAGAGATGTTTGTAGGGCTCCGGAGGCTCATAGGGCGCGTGTGGGTCGTAAAAGTGGCACCAGAGGAAGAAGTTTTTATTGCCGTTCGATTTCAGCCAGTCAATGGCGTGGTCTGTCACCACGCTCGCGCGACGCTCCAGATGCACCCCCGTTTGGTTCGATTCCACGATGCTCCGGCCCATATCGTCGTCGTAGATTTCGAACCCGGTCGAAAAGCCAAAGCGGCGGCCCAGCACGCTCGATCCAACGAAGGCCGCCGTGGCGTATCCAGCCGCTCGGCTGACCGATGCAATGGTGGGATGGGCATCGGAAAGCGTAAACCCGGCCATGCCGCGCACGCCGTTAACTTCCGGGTACGAGCCTGTCATGATGCAGGCGTGCGAGGGCAGGGTGAGCGGGACCTGGGCGATGGCGTGTTCAAAACGCACGCCCCGCGCCGCCAGCGCGTCAAGATTCGAGGTTTTGGCAAAGCCCGTCCCATAGCAACTCAGATGATCAGCCCGCGTGGTATCCAGTGTGATCAGAAGAACGCTGGCGTTCCGCGGCTGGGGATTGGGAATTTCGGCTTTCCTGCCTCGACAGGAAATGAGTCCGGCAATCGCAAGCCCTGCTGCCAGCAGGACCGCCAGGCGGGGCTTCCACCGCCCTCCGCTCATGGTTCCTCCTTCGAAGCGTGACCTGCGGATGCCAATCAGGCTACCTCAGCCTCGCGGCCCTTCGCAACTTCATCTCTAAGTGCGGGGTCCCGCGCTGAGTGTGCCCAGGAGGTAGGCTGCGGCCTGCCAAAGCCCGAGTGGATGGCGCAAATGAAGCGGAGAAGTTGTGGATAACAAGGGTTTGTGCTGAATAACCAAACGGGAAAACGAAGCCACTGATTTTGTTGAAAATAGACGGCAGCTCAAAAATGAACCTAAACGGACCGGAGCTTTTCCCGCCGACTGTAACGGTAGCTGGTGGCGCGGCCGCATTCAAAGCCGAAATCGTTATCGCAGTTCGCACTCCCAGTTGCCAGATTTTTGCCGGTCCCCGAATTTCGAGACAAATCACCCTGTCCAGTGTATGATGCCTGCTCAACTAATCAGCAGATCGTTCACTTGAGGTACAGCGAAAAGGGGGTAGCGGCTGTGAACACGATGAAGATGAAGGTTGGGTATTTGCTTTTTTGTTTCTTCCTGATCAGCAGTGTTTGCTTCGGACAATTGCCGGAGGCCCCGCCGAGCCCGGGCCCGGACGCGCGTTACAAGGCGGACATCCTGGTGATGGTGGCGCATCCGGACGACGAGAGCGAGATCGCCAGCTTCCTGGCGCGCGAGGCTATTGACGGTCACAAGCGGATTGCCGTGACCTACGGGACCTGCGGCAACTCCGGAGGCAACACGGTTGGATATGAACAGGCCGCGTCGCTTTGCGCCGTGCGGGAAATTGAGGTGCGGCGCGCGCTCGAATCGCTGGGCATCATGAACGTCTGGTTTCTGGGCGGCGAAGACACTGCCAGCCAGAGTCCTTTGATTTCGCTGGAAACCTGGAACCACGGTGCGGCG
>DASTAW010000023.1 GCA_035712365.1 Terriglobia bacterium | reverse complement strand
CCGCCTTCGACGGCCACAAGCTGTACCCGCTCCCCGCAGCGCAAATTTCCACAGCAGAGGCCGCCGCCTAATGCAAAAAAGAAAAGATTCCTGCACCTTCAAAAGAAAAAATACCCTTGAAATTCAAGAGAGAATCTACCCTTTTCTGCCCGCCGTTGAGTCCGGCCGTGAGGAACTTGCTCTTCAAAATGGAATCTGCGATGATCACAGGTTCAGCCTTGAATCAAGTCGAGTTTCTGGAGGCCTTCATGCCAGTCGATCCTCAACTCCCCAGCCGCGCGATCCTGGAAGGGCGTGACCGCGCCGGCGCGCGCTCGATGCTGAAGGCCATCGGGTTTACGGACGAAGATCTGGCCCGACCCATCGTGGGCGTCGCCAACACCTGGATTGAAACCATGCCCTGCAACTATCACCTGCGGCGGCTGGCGGCCAAGGTGAAAGAGGGTATTCGGGCGGCTGGTGGCACTCCCATGGAGTTCAACACCATCGCCATTTCCGACGGAGTCACCATGGGCACGGAAGGCATGAAGGCATCGCTTGTCAGCCGCGAAGTGATTGCTGATTCCATCGAACTGGTGGGGCGCGGGCACATGTTTGACGCCATGTTCGCGCTGGTAGGCTGTGACAAGACGATTCCCGCGGGCGCCATGGCGCTGCTGCGGCTGAACGTCCCGAGCTTACTGCTCTACGGAGGTTCCATCGCCGCAGGGCGCTTCCAGGATCGCGACGTCACCATCCAGGATGTTTATGAGGCCGTAGGAGCGAATGCAGCCGGCAAAATGTCCGACGCTGAGCTGAAGGAACTTGAAAACGCTGCGTGTCCCGCGGCGGGCGCCTGCGGCGGCCAGTTCACCGCCAACACCATGTCAACGGTGATGGAATTCATCGGCCTCTCTCCCATGGGGGCAAACGGCATTCCAGCCATGGACCCCGCCAAGGATGCGGCCGCCTTCAAGGCGGGTCAGTTGGTGATGGAGGTCTTCAAGCGCGGCGTGCGTCCGCGCGATCTTCTGACGCGCAAGGCATTTGAAAACGCCATCATCAGCGTAGCCGCAACGGGCGGGTCCACGAATTCAGTGCTGCACCTGCTGGCTATGGCGCGCGAAGCGGGCGTGGCGCTGACCATAGACGACTTTGACGCCATCAGCGCGCGAACTCCACTGATCGCTGATCTGAAGCCCGCGGGCAAGTATGTGGCCGTGGATGTTCACAAAGCTGGCGGTATTCCCGTTATTGCGAAAAAACTCATCGAGGGGAAGCCGGGCCTGCTGCACGAAGACCAGTTGACCCCGAGCGGAAAGACAATCGGCGAGGAAGCTCGCGCGGTGAAGGAAACACCCGGCCAGGACGTCATCCGGTCAGTCGAGAACGCCCGCAAGCAAACCGGTGGTCTGGTGATCCTGAAAGGCAATCTGGCGCCGGATGGCTGCGTGGTGAAGATTTCCGGGCACGAGCCGCAGCAGTTTCGCGGTCCGGCGCGCGTCTTCAATAGCGAAGAAGAAGCCATGAAGGCCGTCACCAGCAAGAGCATCAAGGCGGGAGAGGTTGTGGTGATCCGCTACGAAGGTCCGAGCGGCGGGCCCGGCATGCGCGAAATGCTTGGGGTGACCGCAGCGCTGGTGGGCGAAGGATTGGGCGAATCCGTGGCGTTGCTCACCGACGGCCGCTTCAGCGGCGCGACCCGCGGGCTGATGGTGGGGCACGTGGCCCCGGAGGCGGCACGGCGCGGCCCGATTGCCGCCCTGAAAAACGGCGACATCGTGGTGTTTGACGTCAATGCGCGGAGGCTTGCTGTTGAACTCTCCACGGAAGAAATCGCGAAACGCCTGGAAGACTGGAAAAAACCCGCGCCGCACTACACGTCGGGCGTTTTTGCCAAGTATGCCGCTCTGGTCTCCTCCGCCGCCGAAGGCGCGGTGACAGTGGCCAGGCCCTAATACACGCCGTCAGAAGTTCCAGCACATGCAGCGCCGCACTTCAGGGTGGTATGCGTCCTACGTCTTGATGGCTGCATCTTAATGTGCCAAAATGGGAGTCAATCGTGAACTTGTTAGAAATGGTGGGTCGCCTGGCCCGGACTGATGCGATGACGGAATTGCTAATCATAGCGCAGGAGAAGAAGTGTACTCCGATCTAAAAACACTGATCGATTTACAGCGAGTAGATCGGCAAGTCGCCGATCTTTCTTCCCAAATTGAGACCTTCCCCAGCAAAATTCAGGCCATAGAAAAGGAACTAAACGATTTTATCTACGCTCACGAGGAACGCCAGCAGCACCTGAGCGCGAACCAGAAAGAGCGCCGGGATATGGAAGGCGAAATCCAGATGATTCGCCAGAAGATTTCCAAGCATAAAGACCAGCTTTACCAGGTGAAGACCAATGAGCAGTACCGGGCGATGCTGAAGGAAATTGAAGGTGAAGAGGCCAACATTCGCGCTATTGAAGACCGCATCCTGGAGAAGATGATCGAATCTGAAGAGCTCCAGAAGCTGGTGAAGGAAGCAGAGGGCCGGCTGGACTCAGAGAAAGCGCGCGGGGCCCAGGAGAAAGCCCGGCTGGAGGCTGAGGCAACGGCCTGCAAACAGGAGCGGGAGGGACTGCTCCGGGAGCGGCAGGAACTCGCGGCAAAACTCGGCGGGGACATTCTGGTCCACTACGAGCGCGTCCGGAAGGGGCGGGGCGGCATGGCGCTGGCGGAAGTTCGAGATGGGAAATGCATGGGATGCAATGTGCTGCTTCGGCCGCAACTCTATTATGACGTCCGGGCGGGCGAAGGCCTTTATGAGTGCGAAAACTGCGCGCGCATCCTTTATTCCGTCGAGCGGCTCCCGACTGGGGCGGAGGCTGACGGAGCACAGGCGGCAGCGCCAAATTAACCCGCCTCCCCGGCTAGCGTTTTTTCACCACACGCTGCTGCGCCGCGCGGCGGTCTCGCGGCAAAAGAATCCGGACACATGCCAAACCCATCAAGCGACACCAAACCAATCATTGCGCACATTGATGGCGGTTCGCGGGGAAATCCGGGCCCGGCGGCATACGCCGTCGTGGTCACCTCGCAGGACGGGACCCAACTCGCCTCGTTTTCCAGATATCTGGGCCACGCCACCAACAATGTCGCGGAATACGAGGGGCTGCTGGCGGCCCTCGAATACGCATTGGAGCATAACCACCGGCGGCTTAAAATTATTACAGACTCGGAACTCCTGGCTCGCCAGATCGACGGGCAGTATAAAGTGAGGCATCCGAACCTCCGGGTGCTGCACGACCGCGCGCAAAAGCTGATCGCGCAAATTGAGGCGTTTCGCATTGAATCTGTCCGTCGCGAACACAACCGCGAAGCCGATCGCCTGGCGAACGAGGCCATGGATGCGGCTTTAAAACATAAACGACCAGCGCTGGCGCCTGCCGCAGCCCCTCAGATCCTCCGCGCAACCGCTACCTACCATCAGGGCGTGTTGGATCTCGATGGCTCTGTGCCTCTCGGCGAAGGCGAACGGGTCGATCTGAAAATCGAGCGACGCAAAGATTAGCAGCGTCCGCAAACACGCCCTCTAATAATCCCTTTACATTGTGACCCGGGCCGATTAGACTACGCCAGATTAAATGGGTCTAATGGACCGCACACCAGGTTTTCAGTGCCCCTTCAGTGCGGCCGGAGTCCGACATGAAATTGAGAAGTGGTGGTTGGTTCCTCACGCTGGTGCTGTTCCAAGCCGCTTTGGCCATTGATTGCGGCCAGAACCAGACGCTCACGATAGTCCCATTCGTGGACAAGAGCGCGATCACGGTTTCTGTTTCCCCAGGGACAGGTGTTGTATCGGCCGGCCAGACCCTCCAATTGACGGCCAGTGTCACGGGCACTGACCAAAAGGACATCGCCTGGAGTATTTTCAGTTCCACTCCCGATACGGGGACAATCGATGCAAACGGTCTCTATAAGGCTCCCGGCAGGGCGGTGATGACCTCCGTCAGGATTCAGGCAGCAAGCGTCGCAAATCCTACGAAGGTGGCCGAGGTCACGGTGTGGGTTGTCGGGCCGGTAACGGTTTCTGCCACCAACAACCCGCTGGTGGCCCAGTATTCAATGGCAGTGCCGAACGGTGGCAGCGTGAGAATCGAATTTGGGCCGGACACTTCCTACGGCCTTGACACATGGGAACAGAGTCCGCCTTCAGGGGGCGGTCAGGTCAATATCCTGGTGGCGGGGATGAGGGCCTCGAGCACATATCACATGCGGGCGGTCGTTGATCTGCCCGGCGGGTTGCAGTTTAGGGACGTCGACCATGCTTTTCAAACCGGCGTCCCGCCGGTAAACCGAATACCTGCGATCAGCGTGAATCGGCCTGGAAACCTCGCTCCGAGTGCCGGTGTGGAATTGCTGGATCTTGTCAACGTCGCCGGTATCGCGGGTAACCCCCTGGAAGCAGTAGTCACCGATCTGCAGGGGAATGTGATCTGGTACTACGACGTTGATCCCGATGGATCCACGGGCGCCTTGCCGTTCCCTATCAAACCGCTTCCCAATGGCCACTTCCTAATCAATGCCACCCCAGCCGGCCCCGGAGGCACGGGAACGGCGGGGGTCCTCCAGGAAGTTGATCTCGCCGGGAATATCATCCAATCGATGACGTCTGCTGAGCTGAACACGCGCCTGGCGGCCGCTGGCTTCAGCCTGGTCACCCAAGCCATGCATCACGATTTCCTGTTGCTTCCCAACGGACATCTCATCGTCATCGTAAACCACACGAAGGATTTTGCGGACCTCCCGGGCTATCCCGGAACTACTCCCGTGCTTGGCGATGCGTTAATTGAACTGGACCAGAACTGGCAGCCGATCTGGGTTTGGGACACTTTCGATCATCTTGACATTAACCGTCATCCACTCGCTTTCCCGGATTGGACTCACTCGAACGCGCTCATCTATTCCCCGGACGATGGTGACCTGCTGCTTTCCATGCGCGATCAGTCCTTGGTTATCAAAATCGATTACCAGGATGGCAAAGGGTCGGGCGACATTCTCTGGAGGCTCGGTAATCAAGGCGACTTCACGCTGACATCAGGAGGCGCTCCGGCCGCGTGGCAATATGGCCAGCACGACATTAGAATTGTCAGCACAAACAGCTCGGGAGTTTTCAACTTGAGCATGTTCGATAATGGTTGGATTCGCGTCATGGACGATAACGGCGATCTGTGCGGCACTATAGGCCAGCCGGCGTGTTACAGCCGCTCCGTCACTTTTCAGATTGATGAGCCCAATCGAGCCGCGAGCGTCCTTTGGGAAGACAGCAACCTGCCCTATTCGTTGGCTCTCGGAAGCCTGCGTATGCAAACCAATGGCAATGTGGAATTCGACGAAGGATTCCTCCCCGATTCCCCGTGGAAGACTGTCGTGCAGGAGGTGACGCCTGACGCGAACCCCCAGCTCGTCTGGCAGCTCAACGTAGACCATCAGCCGGGTTACCGCGTTTTTCGCCTTCCCAGCCTGTATCCCGGCGTGCAGTGGTAAGCCGTTGCGGATGTTAAACGACAGAGGCCACGAGTGGCGGTTTGTGTCGGCTCCATGAACGTGCTCTGCTCTCGGAAGGGCAATGCAAGCAGCGGCTTTGTGCGATCTTTTGGCGGTGATAAGATGATGGCTTGCGCGGAGGTTAGCGTTCATGGTCGATCCTGCATCACTTTCCACGCCTTCCATTCAGCCTCTGACCGTGTTGACGGAAGAAGAGGAGATGTTCCGTTCGGCGACGCGCGAGTTTGCGGAAAAGGAAATCGGCCCGTACGTCGAGGCGATGGACCGCGAGGGTGTCTTCCGGCCCGAGTTGATCGACAAGTTCTTCGAGCATGGCTTTATGGGCATCGGCATTCCGGAAGCATACGGCGGCAGTAGCGGAACATTCTTCATGGCCGCCCTTGCCATCGAGGAGTTCTCACGCGTGGACGCTTCCGCCGGGGTGGTGATTGACGTCCAGAACACGCTGGTTTCGAATGCCATTCTGCGCTGGGGCACGGACCCGCAGAAGCAGGAATTCCTTCCTCGCCTTGCGCGCGACACGGTGGGCGCCTATGCCCTTTCGGAAGCCAGCTCCGGCAGCGACGCATTCGCTCTTGAAACCCGCGCGATCGAAGACGCCGATCACTACGTCCTGAACGGCCGGAAGCTCTGGATCACCAATGCCAAGGAAGCCGGCCTGTTCATCGTCTTCGCCACTCTCAACCGCGAGCTTGGCTACAAAGGCATCACGGCTTTTCTGGTTGACCGCTCGACGCCTGGTTTCACGGTGGGCAGGAAGGAAGACAAGCTGGGCATTCGCGCATCATCGACATGCGAACTGCTGCTGGAAGATTGCTGCGTGCCCAAGCAGAACCTGCTGGGCCAGCCGGGCAAAGGCTACAAGGTGGCCATTGAAACCCTGAACGAAGGCCGCATCGGCATTGCCGCGCAAATGGCCGGTGTTGCGCAGGGAGCGTTTGACCACGCGCTTGCCTACGCGCAACAGCGCGTGCAGTTTGGCAGGCCCATCAGCGAATTCCAGGCCATCCAGTTCCAACTGGCGCGGCTTGCCACACGGATCGAAGCCGCCCGCCTGCTGGCCTACAACGCTGCACGCCTGCAAGACGCCGGCAAGCCCTTCCTGAAGGAAGCCGCCATGGCCAAATACTTCTGCTCCGATGTCGCAGAGCGCGTGGCCTCAGAGGCCCTCGAAATCTATGGCGGTTACGGTTTCACCAAAGACTATCCTGCGGAAAAATACCTGCGCGATTCAAAGATAGGCAAAATCTACGAAGGCACCTCTTTCATGCAACTCCAAACCATCGCCAAGTCACTGCTGGGACGATAGCAGGCTTATCTCAGGATTTTCCGAAGACTGGCATCGCTAGGATCACGGCAGAGCCAGCCGTGGCATCTATGACTTTTCCAGTTTTCTGAGAATGATACGAACGGCTTCAGCATTGGAAGCTTTAGGGGCCAGCCTCAGGTAGGTCTCGAATTCGCGGCGCGCCTCCGTGTTGTTGCCGGCCTTTTGGAGATTCACGGCCAACGCATAATGCGCCTGGGCGTCGTGGGGCGTCAGCTTCACTGCTTGTTCGCACTGCTCGACAGCGGCCGTGTAATTCTGCCGCGCGTTTAAAGCGTCAGCCAACACCAGATGGACCGGGGCGTCTGACGGATTGTCCCGCAGGTACTGCTCGTAATGCCCGATGGCCTCGTCGAGTTGTCCTGCCTGGCGAAGGGCGCTGGCAAGGGCCAGACGCGCATCACTGTAGTCCACGTTATCGCGCAGCGATTCCCTGAGCTCCTTGATGCCTTCATCCTGCTTGTTTTCACCGAGCAGCGCCGATCCCAGCGCATAGTGGGCCTGGGCGGAGTTGGGGGTGATTTTCAAGGCGTCACGGGCTTCCTCAGCCGCTACCTCAAAGTCTCCCGACTTCTGCAAAAGAGCTGCCAATTCAAGGTGCGCCTGCGGAGCGTCGGGTCTGCCTTTGATCGCCAGTCGCAACGCTTCCGCTGCTCCTTTCGGGTCACCCATTTGCAGCAAAGCCGCCCCCAGCTTGGCCGCAAGTTCCGGGTCAGAGGGCTTCATGGCAAGCGCCCGGCGGTAAACCTGGGCCGCCGACTTGTAATCCTTTTTCGCCACCAGCGCGTCGGCAAGTTCGAGTTCGTATTCCGCTGAGGTCGGATCCAGCTTCACGGCCTGTTCGATGACCGCCACCGCGCCCTGCGGGTCACCGTTGGCTTGCAGCACGCGGGCAAGCCGCATCCGCAGATCCAGATCATTCGGCAGCATGCGCAGCGCGTCGCGATAGGTGGGAACGGCTAGCTGATAATTCTTCTGGGCAGCGAGCACGTCCCCCAGAGCTTCCAGCGCCTCGGCATATTCGGGGCGCAATTGGACGGCCTTCTGCAACGCGGCCTGCTCCTCGCCGGCTTTCCCCGCGGCTTTCAAGGCCACAGCCAGCCGGTATTGGATTTCCGCGCTCTTGGGAGCCAGTTGGGCGGCAACCTGGTATTCACCCAGGGCCTCATTCAACTTCTTCGCGGACATGTATGCGTTGGCCAGATCGAGATGTGCCACAGGGTCGTTTGGCCGCAGTCTGACAGTCTGTTGATAATCCAGAATGAAGCGCGGAATGTCTCCCTGGGCATCCAGGGATTCCGCAAGGTTTTGGCGGTAACTGGCCGTTTCAGGAGAAAGCTCCTGCGCTTTCTTCAGCTCTGCTACCGCCCCGGACAAGTCTCCCGTCTTCCGCAGCACAAGCCCGAGTTTTTCATGCAGGTCGGAATCGTCCGGTTTCAGGCGCAGGGCCTCCCGGTACTGAGAGACAGCGGCCTGGTGGTTTCCCACCGAGAGGTACGTGGCGGCGAGTTCCACGTGGGCTGGCGTGTTGCTCGGGTCCTGCTGGATCACCTGCCTGAATTCTTTTTCCGCATCCGCAAAATCTCCGGAATCACGGTAGGCGAGAGCAAGATTGAAGCGGTAGACGGTCTGCTCCGGGCGCAGCGAAACCGCCTGCCGGTATTCATAAATCGCCGGAATCAGGTTGCCGGTGGCCTCGAGCGCGGCAGCAAGGCTGTAATGCGAATGGGCGTCATCGGGATCCAGGCTGATGGCCGCCTGCCACTCCTTGATGCTGTCGGCGTACTTTCTCTCGAGCGTCAGCGCATCCGCCAATCCCGCGTGGATGTCGGCATTCTTCGGGGCCAGCTTCTCCGCTTGCTGATAAGCCTCCACGGCCTGGCCGATCTTGCCGCCTTGCAGCAACGCAGACGCCATGGCGGCCTGGATTTCAGCATTTTTGGGGTCGAGGACCAGGGCCCGCTGGAATTCCTGCATGGCCTCAGCGTATTTTCCGGCGGATGCCAGGACACGCCCCACGCTGGCCATGGCAGGAGCCTCATTCGGGTGCCGCGCGAGCTCCGCCCGATATTCTTCAAGCGCCTGCGGAATCTGGCCAACGCTCTCAAACAGCGCCCCGAGTGAGCGATGAATTCCTTCCAGCTTCGGATCGAGTTCGAGCGCGCGCTGATATTCCCGGATGGCGTTGCCCACGTCCTGCTGGGCGGCCAGCGCGTTCCCCAGACCATAATGGGCCGGTGCAGAATTGGGCGCAAGACTCAAAGCCCTGCCGTAGGCTTTTTCAGCCTCCTGCCACTTCTGCTGTTTTGCGAATTGATTGCCCTGCTCCAGATAATCATTGGCATTCCCGGCGCGCGTCTGGGCGACGGCCAAGGAGCAAGCCAGGAGAGCTATGGCGAGCAAGAGCCACCCTTTTGTCAACAAAACTGGATCGCGCATGCCCCAACGCCTCTATTAATAGAATACACCCGCGCGTAAACAAAAGTGACCGCCTGGCTCGTCGCGCGGTTTGATTTTGTGTTAGGCTTAGGCCCTGCTCCTTGCGGATGCCTGAATGTCAGTCGAAAACCACGAAGATCTTGCCGGGTTGAAGGAGGTTGGGCGAATCGTTCACCTCGCACTGGTTGCGATGCGGAACAGGGTATGCCCAGGCGTCAGCACGCAGGAACTTGCCGCTGCGGGTGGCCAGGTGATGCGACGCAATGGGGCGTGTTCTGCCGCTGCCCTCGTCTACGGCTTCCCAGGCGATGCCCTGATCAGCCTCAACGACGAGGCGGTCCACGGAATCCCTTCGGCATCGAGGAAGATCCAGCCTGGTGATCTCGTCAAGCTCGACGTAACTTTCGAGAAGAATGGATATATGGCGGACGCGGCGATCACCGTGCCGGTAGAGCCGGTTTCGGAGCCGGCAAGGCGCCTGGCGCTGTGCGCGGAGAGCGCGTTTCACAAGGCGATGCAGTTTGCTCGCGCCAACTGCCACATCCATGAAATTGGCCGGGCCATTGAGCGCGAGGTCCGCGCCAACGGATTTCGCGTGATTCGGGATCTCAGCGGCCACGGTATCGGGCGCACGATCCACGAGCCGCCACGCGTGCCCAATTTTGATGATGCGACCGCCACGCAGCGCCTGCGCGCCGGGCAGGTGATAACGGTTGAGCCGATTGTAACAATGGGTTCCGGTGTGGCCGAAGACGCGGGAGACGGGTGGACGGTGAAGACGGCGGATGGATGCCTCTCCGCTCATTATGAGCACACACTCGTGATCACCGAAGCGGAGCCGATTTTGTTGACCGAGGCGTAAATCGCTCCCCGAAGCAGATGATGCCGCTCGCAAAGCGTCCCGTGCGGATTGCCGGCGGCAAAAGAGCGGGAACGTGGCGGCGACCGCGCGGTTGGGGCGCCGTCGTGGCCGCAATTCCTCCAAGGTGTGTTAGTGGCTTGCTTCCGGAGCGGGCTGACCTTGATCTGCCGGAGGTGCGGCGGGATGGCCCGCTGGCATGGATTCCATAGCGCCGCCATGGCCGCCCATTCCCTGGCCGCCCGCCGGCGTGCTGGAAACCACTTGCCATCGCTGGTCTTCCAACTTGAGTTGATAACGAACTTCGACGGCGCTCTTCTGGTCTGCCTTGGACACGAATTTTGCCAGCGCGTCGGCCGTGTCGTCCTTGAACTGGACGCTTTCAATCTGGGTGTTGAAGTTCGCCATCGACAGGTGTGGGTTGTCCTTCAGGTGTGCCTCGATGGCTCCCTTGACGGCATCGTTCGATTTCAAACCGCCCGCCATGCTGCACGCCGACAGCAGCAACGTCCCCACAATCAAAGCAATCGAAAATTTGTACAATGGTTTTTCTCCTTGGACAAATTAAGCTACAACAACTGACGGAGAATTGTCAAAGGCGGGACCCGCCCGCGAACGGCCCCGGTGCCGGGCCACTTCGATTTTCTCGCGTAGTGCGATGTGTGCGATCATTCCATTGGTGCAAAGTCACCTCCTGTGCTTAAATACACTGCACCCGGACGACCAGGAAATAGGTGGCGCATCCGGTAACCCGCAACGATGCAACGGGTAGGAAGCAGTTCACATGATTCGATTTAAAGAATTAAGGCAGATCGAACTGGCAATTAAGAACAGGGATAAAGCCGCATTTGAATGGGCGCTCGGGTACTGCAAAATGAGGCTCGAAATCGCTCAACGAAAAGACCCCCCGGCAGTGCTGGAGTAAAATCGAGCGAAGGGTTCGAGAAGCTATGACAAATCCAAAGTAGACTGCCCTCACTGCAAGGGGCGCCGTCTGTCAACGGCAACGAGGCCCTAACATCGAGGTTCAAACTTGTACATACCTGAATTTAACCGTCTCAAAGATTCTGCAACGGCCCTTGCCTTTATGCAGGCGAATCCTTTTGCGATTGTGGTTTCCGCAGCGGATGGCTCGCCTTTCGCAACGCACATCCCGGTGCTTGCCGACGACGCGGCAGACAAAATCCGCCTGCGCGGCCACGTGGCCCGGAACAATCCGCACTGGAAATTGCTTGAACAGGAGCGGGAGACGCTCGTCATCTTCCACGGCCCGCACGCCTACATCTCTCCCAGCCTGTATGGCTCGCGCGAAAGCGTCCCCACCTGGAACTATGCCGCCGTTCACGCCTATGGCCGGGCTCGCATCTTTGAGGAACCTGAACCGCTGACAGAAGTCCTGCTCGAAACATTTGCAGTCTTCGACCGGGCATACTTCGACCAGTGGCGCGGCCTGAATGAAAATTATCGAGCCAAGATGCTCAGTAACATTGTGGGTTTCGAAATTGCCGTCGAGCGCCTGGAGGCAAAATTCAAGCTGAGCCAGAACCGCCCCAAAGCCGACCAGATGCGCGTGATCCAGTCGCTTGAATCGAGTTCCGACTCCGCTATATCCGGAGTCGCCAGACTGATGAGAGACCAGGGCCTGGGCAAGTAGCGCAGGCCCTTGCGGCCTGCGCGCCTTATTTTCTTTGTGGCGCCGTCCCCTACGCAGCCTGGAAGCGCGGCAAGAATTCTTCGTTGATGAAAGCCTCAATGGAAGTTGGGGTGCTATTCCGCTGCGTGCGCGATTCGAGCGCCACCATGTACCCGCTGTTCAACGCTTCCGCCATTTCCAGCAGCGCGTCCGCCATGCTGCCCGACATTCCCATCTGCAGCAGTGCCGGCCGAAGCTGCGCCGGCGGAAGCTGCGTGTAGCTGAGACCGGGCTTCCCCAATGCCTTCCCCACGATGGAAGCAACCTCGGCATAAGTCACGTCGCGCTGGCCCAGCAGTTCCCGCGGCTGTTTTCCCGTGAAGTCCGGCTTCAGCAGCAGATCCGCCGCGGCTGCGCCAATATCGCGAGTGGCAATGAATGGCATCGCCAGGTCCGCCCTCTCAGGTCCGGCCATCACGCCAAAACTCCGGATCACGCCCACCTGCGGCAGAAGGTTCTCCATAAAATAGCCCGCACGAAGAAAAACCGCGTCCAGGCCGGCGACGCCTTTCAATTTCTCTTCCAGATGATGAAGGCCCGTGACTGGCCCGGTCTTTCCCGGCTTGTCCGCGCCAACGCTGCTCAGCACCACCACCTTCCGAACCGATGCCCCGGCAATCGCTGCCCCGAGCGCGTCTGAAATTTTCGCCTGATATGCCGGGACGTCCGGCGCGGAGATGCTGGGCGGCATCATGGCATAAACGGCGGACGCTCCTTCAAAAGCCTTTGTGAGCCCCGCCGCCTCTGTGGCGTCCGCAGTGAAGGCCTCAGCGCCCCGTTTCGTCAATCGTTCCAGGCGGCTGGCGTCCCGTCCAATTGCTCGGACCTTCTCGCCGGCTGCCAGCAGCCTCTCAGCAGCGATACCTCCAGTGTTTCCGCTCGCTCCTAGAATCGCAATCATAGTTCGGACCTCCTCCATGGTATGCCCACTTAGATGTCCAGGCATGTCCGAGGGGTTCACAAATCGAGTAGGAGTGGCGTGGGTTCCACACCCGTTCAGCAGTTAGCTGTAAGTTGCTCTCGCGGCCGGGGTCATCGAGCTTTGAGATCCGCAACGGCCCCTGCATTAGTCACAGGCGGTTGAAGCTCCGAGACAAGTGATCGACTCAAGGCGCTGAATCTTGATTGACTCTCCACCAGGAGCAGGATTGCGGAGCAGATCAACTTCGATCGCCGCCCGGTAGGCGGTCCTGCCGATTTTATTGCTCTGTGTCAGCGTTCCAGGAATCCTAAGGTGCAGGCCGCCTTCGCTTTCGCTCAGAACGGAAGCGTCGCGTTTGGCAACAAAACTGGAACTAAATATCGGCGCCCCCTTCTGATCCAGAAAGCCTTCCATGCGCTTCACAAAATCCTTCCAGCCATCTGCCGTAAAGTTATCGCGAGCGCGATTAAATCCGGCAGCGTCGCCTTGCTGAAAGTTGAGGGCTGCAATCGCTGCCGTTTGGCCAAAATCAACAGCCGCGGTTCGGTCCGACGCAGTTTGCGCCGCGTTTTGCGCCAAAACAGGAAAACTGACAAGAACTGCAATAACTGCAACGGTTAGGTTCGCACGCACCGATCACCTCACGCTTCCGTTGTTTCAGCCTTGGCCGTAATTCCCTTTCTCAATTCCTCACTGCCCGCCAGCATACGCCTGACCGCCTGCTGTGGCAATGGCCAGCCGCGCCCGCAGAGGGCGACTCGCCTTGGTATTATGGGTCCATGGCAGATCGATCGAATGGATACGAAGGTGTCGCCTTGGAGTTTTTGGCCCGCCGCGGCAGTGGCCGTTTTATCGGAATCGGCGTGGAAGAGGTGCGGAAGTGGGCCCGAACATTGCCTCGCGGGGCCGCGGTGATTGACCTGGGCTGCGGGCCCGGTTTTCCCATCACCGAGGTTCTGGTTGCCGAAGGGCTTAACGTTTTTGGCGTTGATGCAGCGCCGACTTTCGTCGAGGCATTCCGGCGCAATCTCCCCAACATCCCTGTGGTTTGCGAAGCCGTCCAGGATTCGAGATTTTTCGATCGAACTTTCGATGCTGTTCTGGCATGGGGGCTCATGTTCCTGCTTTCTCCTGAAGATCAGCGGCGCCTGATCCAACAGATTGCTGGCACACTCGTGGCCAGCGGTCGCCTGCTGTTTACGTCGCCTGCGGAGCCAACGGTCTGGAACGATGCGATGACGGGATTGGAATCACGCTCGCTTGGAGCCGAGGAGTACCGGAGGCAGCTCTCAACAGTGGGTCTCCCGGTTATCAGCGAGTACGAGGATGAAGGCCAAAACCACTATTACGACGTTCTCAAAGACGCGCATTCCGCAGTCCTGGCTCCCGGAGGGGGGACAACATCGGCATAACCGATGGCGTGTTTCTCCACGGTCGGTGGCGCCTCCATCGCAGATCTTGCAATGCGCGCTGCTTCAGGGTTTGTGCTGGTCCCCCTTGAGGATGAAGGCGACCACATTGTCGTGCAGTTCTTTCAGCGACGCCTGACGGGCGTAGACCATGTGGCCTGACTGATAGTGCTTGATTTCGATGTTCTTCTGCAAGCTCGCCGGCATGGGCAGATGACGCATTTCGTAGACGCCTTCATAATAGGGCGTGGCAAGATCGAAGTAGCCGGAATTCAGCATCACCTTGAGGTTGGGATCATACTTCATGGCCTGAGCGAGGTCCGGCAAGACGTTTGCCGACTGCTGTTCCGGCTGCTCCTCCCCCGGTGGCTGGTGCAAGAAGTTCCAGGTTTTCCATATTTCGATTTCAGGCTTGTATTTTTCATCCTCTCCAAACTTTAACTCTTTCCGCACATAATCGTTAAACGCGGCCACGTATGCGGAGCTGATGGCCGCCTCTTGTGGATCGTACTCGGCCTCTTTGCTCAGCGGATCGTAAGTAGGACCTGAAAAGCGAGTGTCGAGCCGCCCGGTGGTCAGGTCCTGGTCATCTTGAAGGGTCTTTTCAAACTCTCCACCATTGATACGCAGGTCGGCCTTCTCGATGTAGGCCACCGGCAGACCGGTGTACTGGCGCAGCTTTTCGGCGATGGCGCGCCGCTGCGCCTCAGGCAGCTCGGAACCTTTTTCAAGCGCCTCGGCGTAGTCGGTCATCGCGAAATGCTCCACCTCGGCAAGCAGCGACTGCAAATCCGCAGGAGCGTTTGGCATCTTGTGGTGATACCAGGCCGTGGCGGCATAAGTGGGCAGCGCCAGCTCGTACGGCAGATCGATGCCGGGGTTCGCCTGCGGATCGTCGGGGCTGAGATCAAAGTTGAGAATCTGCGACAGCAGGATCACGCCGTTCAGGTCGATGTCGTGACCGGTTTCCAGCAGGTTGGCCAGCACGGCTGAGCGCGTGGTGCCGTAGCTTTCGCCAAATAAATATTTCGGCGAATTCCATCGGCCATATTTCGAGAGAAACTGCACGATGAAGTCGGCAAACGCGTAGGCGTCCTGATCGACTCCGTAGAAGGCCTTCTTCGCGTTCCTGCCCTGGATGCGGCTGAAGCCGGTGCCCGGCGCATCCACAAACACCAGGTCGCTTACATCGAGCAGGCTGTAATCGTTATTCACCACGCGATAGGGCGCCGGCGGCGTGTGCGAATTGTCCGCCGTCACCACACGCCTGGGCCCGAAAGCTCCCATGTGCAGCCACACGGTTGAAGAACCCGGCCCGCCGTTGTAGAGAAAGGTTACGGGACGCGCCGTTTCCTTCTCGCCGGATTCGAAGTACGCCACGTAAAACATGCTGGCTTCCGGCGGCTGGCCCCCGCCCGGCGCAGCATCCGGGTCCGTATCGTCGTCTGCGTCGTCATCGGGCTTCTTTGGATGCACCACCAGCGTGCCGGCGTAGGCGTCGTAATTAATCGCATGTCCGCCAATCGTCACCGAGCCCTTGCTCTGCCGCTCTTCCGGTTTGAACGGTTCGGTTTTCGCCGCCTCGGGTTTGGGGGACGCCTGCTCAATTTTCTCCTGGGCGCGAACCACAGGCGCGAGAACCAACAAAATGAATGCAATCGCAGCAACCCTCAGGGTGGACATTGTCACAGTTACGTCTCCATGGATGAAATGATCGGCAGTCGTCCCCGCCGAAGCAAAAAGGTCAATCTACCATGAATTTGGATTTCTGCGTCTGCCGGGCTTCCGCGCTTTAAGATGCATGTTCCCGGCGAAAGGTGTTGTGAGATACCAGGGTTTTATGGCGCTGTCTCGACGATGGAGCCTTTCTTCCCCCAGGCTGCGGGAGGCCTGCCTACCTGGCGCTTGAAGGCCCGGTTGAAGGCATACTCGGATTCGTAACCGACGCGCTCGGCAACCTCGGCCATGCTGTGATGGCCTTCCGAGAGCAATTGTTTTGCCAGGTGGATCCGCCAGTTCGTCAGATAGCGCATCGGCGATTCCCCGATGAGGTCGGTAAACCGCCCGGCCAGGACTGAGCGCGAAACGCCTGCGTCACGCGCCAGGTCTTCGACCGTCCACGCCCGTGCCGGCTGCTCGTGCAGCAGGTTGATGGCCCGGTTGACAAAGGGGTCCTTCAGCCCGGCCAGCCAGCCTTTCTGGCCGGGAGCCATTTCCTCCATGTATCGGCGCAGGACCTCCACAAACATCAACTCCGTCAGACGACCGAGAATCAACTGGCTGCTCGAGTTTTGCGACTGCGCTTCCTTGATGAGGTAATGAAGGGTTGTATTCAGCCACATGCCGGCATGAAACGGAACCATCCGGTCTGAGATTCGATTTGCAGCGCCAGCGGATTCGAGCACCACGCTGCCTTCGCGGTTCCGAATGCACAGCAATCTCGGAAGGGTGCTGAAGAGCGGGTTGAACTTTTGATCGCAGTGCAGGTACCCGCACACGAAGCGAGCCACCTCGCCACCGCCGCCGTCGGTCACGGGAGGCATACCCGGCCGCGGGACATCCGGAACCAGGGCCTTCATCGGCGTAGGCTTCAACGCCAGGTCACTCCCCATCACATGCTCATCTCCCTGTGGAACGACCAATACGTCCCCGGTGACCATCCGCATCGGCGGCTCGCCTTTGACTTTCACCCAGCAGGCGCCCTGTGCGAGCGCGTGAAAAAGCGTGAAGCACTCGGCGCTCGGCATGATGAAGGATGCGAGAGCTTTGGAGGGTGGGGACTCTATCGCCCACGGAGTGGAAAATTCGGCCACAAAAAACACTGCTCCGGACAGGCGGACAAC
Organism: Terriglobia bacterium; assembly: GCA_035712365.1. Classification (NCBI taxonomy): domain Bacteria; kingdom Pseudomonadati; phylum Acidobacteriota; class Terriglobia; species Terriglobia bacterium. The sequence continues at coordinate 7,784 of DASTAW010000023.1, read as the reverse complement.
CCGCAAGACGTCAGAGAGCACGTCCATCGTATTCACCTGCAAGGCATTACCAAGCTGTGCTGTTATGGAGCCTGGGACAAGAATCTCAGAGCCATGGACATTGTGTCAACTGGAATCTTCGACGAAACTCGCCATTACCGGCCCCGCTGGGGCATCAGCGATGGCGGGGTGATAAGGAGATGAAATGAGATCCAAATTGGAGATCAGTGAGACGGTCCCGGGAAGCAGGGGCGTCCGTCAGTCCGATGCTGCCGGGATTTCCAGCGCATTCACGCCCACATCCTGGCGTGACACCGCCAAACGAAACTTCATTCTTCAACTGGGATTCGCCGAACCTGCGCCCGCGGTTTGCGCGCGGCAGTATTCTGCGCTGGTTTTTCAGCCCAAGGTTGTGTTGGCCACAATCGTTGCCGGAATCGTGTTCCAGTCGTCTGGAATATTCGCGGCCCTGGGCGCCTTGTTGTGGATGAGCGCGCTTGTTCCGAAAATGAATCCGATCAGCGCCATCTACAACCGGACCATCGGCAGGCAGCAGGAGGCCTTCCTCCTTGGCCCCGCACCGCCTCCGCGTCGCGCAGCGGAAGCAGAGGCCGGAACGTTCGCGCTGGCCACGGCACTTGTGATCCACGCTGAACTCAGCCTTGCGGCGCACGTTCTCGAGGCAATCTTTCTGGCAGCCTCGGTGGCAGTACTCATCGGAAGCTTTTGCACGGGATCGTTTTTGTTTCACCTGGTTCGTGGGCGATGGAGGTTCGTCCGCCAGACCCTTCCGTGGGCTAGCCATGTCCGTTGCCAGACCAAGGCTTCAAAATTCCAGGGTTAAATCCACTGTAAGGAGGTTGCATGTTATGGCAAGATTTCTGATCGAGGTTCCCCATGAACCTGAGCAAATGGCGTGTGCGCGCGCCGTGCAGATTTTTCTGCACACCGGCTCACATTTCCTGACCCACGCCGACTGGGGCTGCCTGGACGGCGAGCATAAGGCATGGATCATCGCCCAGGTGGAAGACAAAGACGAGGCGCGTTCGATTGTGCCTCCGTCTTTTCGCCACCAGGCTAAGGTCAGACGACTCAACTGCTTTAGCATGGAGGAGATCGACGAAATCCTCTATCACCACCAACCCTGATTCGGCGCGGCTCCTCCAGTTGTGTTGTTACCGTGCGTAGCGGCGGTTTATCCGGCTACTTGGAAAAGAACGCGGACGCTCGAGGGTTCGTCTGCAACTCCGAGCGTCCGCGGGACCGTGATTACCAGATCGCGGCCACAATCGACTTGAAGGTGCCGCTCACGATCGCCCATCCCGGCATGTGCGGGCCGAGAATAAACGCTGCCGCTACAATTGCAACTGCCGTGTACAGCGCGCCCAGCTTGCGGCGTTTCGTGTTCCATTCCTCTTGAACGTCGGGCTCATCATCTAACTTGCCGTAAATCACCATCTGTTGGCCCGATTTCTCCGCTCGTATCGCCATCGTCCCCTCCCCATGTCCCTATTGTCCCTGGCGATTTTCAGGGATCTCCCCGGCTTGGATTTTTCAGATTTTGGAACGTCCTCCTGCATGGACCGAACTTGCGAGCGTTATCGATGCTTCCCAACCCACGCATTGGCGTCGCAACCGTTAGCTTTGCCGCACACCTGGCACTCTGGAGGCTTCACTGAAAATACGTACACATCCCCCGGAATGCCAGGCCCCCTTCCCACGGCAGAGCAACATCAATGCCGGACGTACGTAAGTAATAATACGTGCGCCTCTACAAAACGGAATCGGGCTTGCGATGGAAAATCGTTCCGGAGACACCCGAATTTTTCTAAGGTGATTCCCTGAGGTCCTCGCATCTCAACTGCATACACCGCCCGCGCAGAACTGCCGGGGAGCGTCATGTTGTGGCTGTCTCCCGAGGCGTATGAGCCTGATGAAGGAGTGCGATTAAGATCGACCGGAAACTACTGTTGGCCAAACCCAAGCGTCGGGTTCGGATCGCTCGGACTGGTGCTCATGGTCGCAATCCGTGTCGGCGAGACGACATACAGCATCGAAGATCCATTCCCCAAGGCCACTTTTCCATTGGGGGATACAGAATAGGTGGTCGAGCTTGACTGGCCTGAAAGCAGCGTGCCTTGCACATTCTCATCAGTAGTGGCCGAAATGTTTCCAGAGCCATCAAATGCGACCTGCCCGGCGCTCAGGGTCGCGGATAGAACTCCCTGCGGAGGCGGCACTGGCGCTGTTGCAAATGCCCTCTCACCAAAGAAGCCGGCGAAATTCAGGGAGGAATTAGTGAACGGCCCCGCAGATTGCGCCTCGAAGGTTCCTGTGGTGACGCCGCTGTCTGCCCCGACAACAAAGGCCTGATTAGGGGAGACCAGGTAGCCAGCCAGAGAGGGCATTCCCTGAGGAGGGGCGAGCGTGAACCGCCCGGTGGCCGCATCAGGAGCTATGTAGGTTCCACTCCCTGTCACGGTTGCTAGTGTGCCGGCACTGTTTTCATCCAGGGAAAAGCTGGCATTGCCGTTCCCGTCAAATGTCACCGTGCCCAGCATCACTTGAGAACCGCTTGCCGTGGCGGCATCAACTGCCATCACCACGGTCGAGCTGAGAGAATCATTGGAGTACGGACCTCCGGTTTGTGCAGCGATCTCTCCCGTGACCGCTCCCGAGGTCGAAGCTGTGTCGATGCTGAGCGCCAGCAGTTTGCCCGCTGAAACAATGTAGCAGGCATAATGAGCGGGCGCGGGCGAAATGCCGTCGAGTGTTGCGGTGCATCGTCCCGTTGTCGTGTCCACGGCGTACGCGCTGGTGCTTGCGAATGCTGCGCTGACTGTGGGACTGCCGCTGTCATCGGCGTCAAACACACCGCTCGTGATGGCGCCCGAGCCGTCCGCTGTGAACTGGCCCGCAACAGCCAGGCGGCCTCCCGCCATGTCAGAGCCGTTGAACCCAAACGCATAGGCGCCAGCGACCGCTGCTTTCAGGAAAGCGGCACTGTTTTGCCATTCGATAATGCCGCTCATCAGGAAGCCGCTCGAGTCAAACTCCACGGCAGAACCGGTCTCCGCAGTACCCCCTGTAAGATTTCCCATCGCAACGGCCATGGTGTAGGTGGACCCGGCAGAATTTGTAAAGGTAATGATGCCGCGGTTGTCCGCACCCAACGAATAGGTTCCCGAACTGATGGCGAGGCCAGACTGCGGCGCCACGCTCGAGTCATTCACATCTTCTACGCCGCCCATTATCGCCCCGGCACCATCGGCCGCAAGACTCCCTGCGACTGCTACCCGCCTTCCATGTGTGTCGTAACCACTCAATAAGAAGGCATAACGCCCGCTCAGCTCAGTGTTGTGCGCTCCGGCGCCGTTAACAGTAATGCTTAGAGACCGAGTGGCCGTCTGGGACGGCACGCTCGAATCTGTGACCATCACGGTGAAGTCAGAGGTCCCAGCCACCGCGGGTGTTCCGGACACTATCCCGCTGCCGGGGTCAAGAGTCAACCCGGTTGGCAGGGTGCCGGAGCTTACGCCCCAGGTCACCGGCAGGGTTGCATACGCAGCCTCTACCGCCGCGCTGTAGGGCACATTCACCGTTCCGTCGGCCAGTGCCGTCGAAGTGATCGTCAAAGGCGGCTCGATCGTGATACTGAGCTGCTGTGTTGCCGTCTGCGTGGACGAATCAGCAACTTTCAGGGTGAAGATTGATTTCCCTGAAGCGGCTGGTTTCCCGGAAATCACGCCGGTCGTCGCATTCAGAGAGAGACCCGCAGGAAGACTTCCAGATGTAATCGACCACACAAAAGCTCCCGTTCCACCGCTGGCCTGCAAAGTCGTACCGTAAGCCACGTTCACGAACCCGTTCGGCAGCAAGGCAGTCGTAATAACAAGGCGGCTCGCAATCAGGATGCTGAGCTGCTGAATAGCCGGCATGGGCACAGGAGCGGAATCGACGAGTTGCACGGTGAAAGTTGCGGTGCCCGACCCAGTGGGGGTTCCGGAAATTACGCCGGTGCTCGCATCCAGAGCAAGGCCGGCAGGAAGGTTGCCCGCGGTTATCGACCACGAAAGAGGGCCCGTGCCCCCGCTGGCCTGCAGCCTGCTGCTGTAGGAAGTTCCTACGACCCCTGCCGGCAATGAGGTTGTAGAAACCGTTGGGGGCGGATTCACCGTCACTAGGCCTAAGGCGGAGGCGGTGGCTTTCGCAACTGAAGTGGCCTTTACCGTGACGTTCATGGCCGAAGAGACGGTGGCCGGAGCGATATAAGTTGCTGAGTCCTTGGATGTGTTGTTTAACGACCCGCATGCATTCCCGCTGCAACCACTCCCGGCGACACTCCAGGACACACCCTGATCGTTGGTATCATTGGAGACGCTGGCGGTGAATGCCACCATCTGCCCCTCGTCGATATTTTGCTGCGTTCCGGGTGATAATGCGACGGAAGGCTGGAGGGTTGTTCGGCTCGTCGAGACAGCGCCGCTCGAACCACCCCCGCAGTTCGTGAGAAGAAAAACACAGAGAGCAATGATGTGCGCGGCGTTCTTCACGATGACTTGCTACCCCTCCAGAATAGTCAAGCCGGCCGTTCGATCATGAAATTGAGCGCAGGCAGGATATCGTTGTCAGGCATGCACTGTCAACATTAATGCAACCACGCCGAGTTAAATTGATCGAACAGTAATCGTGCCGGCTGCAGCCCCGGCGCAACCAGGCGCCGGCGGAAGTGCACGACAGCCGTCCGTCTGGTGGTCCCGTTGGGAAAGGACCCAGGCTGGGCGAATTCCACTTGCAGGTTCGCTTTTTATTCGCCTATAATATCCGCATTCCAAGACCGTGTGGCTTCTACAGCCACAGCAGGAGGAACCTGATGGCACTGACGCGGCGGCAAAAACAAGTACTGGACTTTTTAATCCATTTTATCAACCGGCATGGATACTCGCCGAGTTTCGAAGAGATGGCGGCTGGGCTCCATCTCTCCTCGCTTGCGACTGTCCACAAGCATCTCCAGGTCCTGGAGAAAAAGGGATTCATCCGCAGGCGGTACAATCAGAGTCGTTCAGTGGAAGTAGTCGCGATCCCCGGTTCGGTGCCCTACGGAAAGGGAGTGACTCGTTCCGAAACTCAGCAACCGGGAATTGCTACCGCACCGCCGACCGCAACGCCTTCGGGTTCGGTTCACTTCCGCCCCTTACCGAACCTCGAATTCCCACTGCTCGGGCACATTGCCGCAGGCCAGCCTGTCGAGGCAGTTGCGCAGCCCGAGAACTTCTCGCTCGGCGATTTTGCTAGCCGCAAAGGAAAAATTTATGTTCTGCGAGTCAAAGGTGATTCCATGGTGGAGGACCATATTTGCAACGGAGACTACATCCTGGTGGAAACAGCGGACACGGCGCAGAACGGCGAGATCGTGGTAGCGCTGATCGGTGGAACGGAGGCCACGCTGAAACGCTTCTTTTTAGAAGGGGCGGACAGGATTCGGCTGCAGCCGGCGAACGCACAAATGGATCCGATCATCGTACCCGCCGGCGAGGTCAGGATTCAGGGGCGGGTGATTGGAGTCTTGCGCAAGTACTGACACGGGCCGCGGCCTTTGTCGCCGCAGCCCATGTCCCGGGCGTCGCCGGTGTCTATTGTCCCGCCGGGCTTGGCGCCCCCGGGCTTGGCGCCGCCGGGATCGAGAACTTTGAATCACTGATGGGGACGTTTTGCTGCACCTGCGCCACCTGGATGGTTGACCGGCTCCGGGGCTCGGCAACCGTCCACTGGAAGGGCACTTTCACTCCGTCGACCTCGCGGTAATCTGAGAAGTCGGTCTGCTGTGGCAGCCGGCCCAGCGCAGTCTGGGTAAAGTAGATCATCCGCAGCAGCAATCCCGATTGCTCGCTGAAGAAAAGTTGCACCGGGGGTTTGCCCGGGCGGATGCCAAGCACCACATAAGCTTGCTCATCGCCCACTTTTTGCGGAGGCCGTTCACGCAGCGATCCAAAAATCTTCTGGATGTCTAACGGAAAATAGAAGTCCCCCTCAAGGCTCGCCCGGTCAAGCTCGCTGCCTTCCAGCGGATGTGGCGGCCGGGGCATCATGGAAACCCAGCCCTCATGCCCGTTAAAAGTCGTTACACTCAGCCCGCGTGGCGAATTCATCACCAGGGCCCGCAGATCCGGCGCCTTGGCGTATATCTCAACAGGGGTGGCATGCCCGAAGGCCGTCATGGTGCCTGTAATCACGCGGCTCTTGATCTTTCCAAGCGCATCCGCGCCGCCCAGGGCCTCTACGTATTTGGCGACAATAGCCGGCGGCTGCGGGAGCGAGGCAAAGTTGGTGCGACCGGCCTGTTCCTCACTATGGGCGGGACTCATCGGCGTTTCGTCCGCTTCCGCAATTGCCGGCAAACCCGCAGGATGCTCGGAACCGTTGTGGCAGGTGTTGCAGGTCACCTCCAGGTTTCCGTGGAAGTTGTCCTTATTAATTGCGAACATCATCTGCATCATTTCTCGAGCGCGCTGCTTGGGCTTTTTGGTGTCCTCGTCGAAGTGGTGCTCAACGTGGCAAAAGTCGCAGCGCACGCCGAGTGATGCTGAGATGAATTCCATCGTTGGGATCAGTTCGTTGGCTGGAATGTCCTTCAGCACCTTAATATTCTTGTAAGCCTCTGCCGCCGTCTTGGTCACGGGAGCTTGAGCGGACTGCCCCATCGACGCCGGGCCCGATTGCGCCAGCGCCTGCGGGCCATTTACGGCACAAGTCAACAAAACAAATGCAAATGAAAACCCGATTGCGGCTGCAACCGCACCGCTGCTTCTCTCGATCATGTCTGCCCCTTTCGTTTGGACCCGCTCCGCCGCACGACTCGCGCGAAAACGGCTGAATATCGCACCCTTAGACGTTACCAGGGTGCGCGCAGTTACACCGGCCACACCCCGGAGATAGCTAGCTAACGGCGAGGCCGCCGCCAAATGGTTTGCTGGCCCTGTCAAAGATTTCCGCGCTTTAATTCCTGCATCATGTGGTCGCAGGAGCGGACGCACAACGCCATGATGGTGAGCGTTGGGTTCTGGCAGGCCGTCGATGTGAATCCCGATCCGTCCAGAACAAAGAGGTTTTTGACATCGTGGGTCTGCTCGAACTGGTTGAGCACCGACGCCCTGGGATTGTCGCCCATGCGCGCGATGCCGACCTCGTGAATCGCCCATCCCGGTCCATCGGCGCGTTCGTTGAGATGGATATTCTTTGCCCCGGTTGCCTCCAGCATCTCGGCCGCAGTCTCGGCCATGTCTTTTAGCATGGTGTATTCGTTCTCACCGTATTTCATGTGGAAATTCAGAACGGGAATCCCATAAGCATCCACGACGTTCGGGTTGATCTCCACATAGTTGTCCCAGCGCGCCAAACACTCCCCGAAGCCGCCCAGGCTGATGGATACAACAGGGTCCTGAATCGCCTTCTTGAAGGCGTCGCCAAAACCGGGAGCATCCAGGTTAAATTTTACTCCGCCGCCTCCCTGGAACCCATACCCGCGAAGGAATTTCTGCGACCGCGGCCCGTTTTGCGCATTGCGGAAGCGGATTACATAAATGCCATCTGGCCGGTCTGGAGCGTTGAGTGTTGGTTTGCCTGTAAGCTGCGCCAGTTCCCCGCTGGCGCCGCCGCCCGAGATGTGGTCCATCAGGTAATGGCCGAGTACGCTGCTGGAGTTGGCCAGGCCATTGGGGTATTGGCGGTTGGCCGAATTGAAAAGAATTCGCACCGACTCGAGCGATTGCGCGCACAGCGCCACCACCCGCCCGTGAATTTCCTTC
>DASTAW010000022.1 GCA_035712365.1 Terriglobia bacterium | reverse complement strand
GGAGGTGGAGCAACGGCTGGACGGCACGGTGTGGCTGCGCTTCCGGGGAGCCTATCTCAGTCTGACGCCCTGCCCGGCGCCGCGGCCGGCAAGTCCTTCCGGCCTACGGCCTCCAGGACTTGCCGCCAGCAAAGCCCACACCCCTCCCCCAAACCACCCCTGGAGGGGGAAGTTTCTATCTGGCTAAATACCGGAACTTTCTATTTTGCGTTGACAGGAAAAAACCTGAAAAAAGCCAATTAACCCGAAAGTTCTCAGAAGGGCGATAGTTGAGCGGTCCAGGCATGGGACGGCCAGTAAGCTACGTTACTAGCAGCGATCCTTTTTGTACAGGCGGAATTCAGGGCGCCTTGGCGCGGGCAAACTCGCGCTGGGCCTTCGCTTCCAGCCCAAGAGCCTGGTAGGCGCGGGCCAATTCATAATGTGCTTTGGCCATCCTGGGATCGGCAGCCACGGCGCGTTCGAGCTCCCTGGCAGCGTCGTTCGGCCTTTGTAGGTAGAGATAGAGCTCGCCGAGCGCTTCGTGCGCCTCCGCATAGTCGGGCAGAATTTCAACCGCCCGGCGGAATGCTCCGATGGCATCGTCGGCACGCTTCTGTCGGCTGTAAGCAACGCCGAGATTATAGGCTGCTGAAAAGTTGCGCGGGTCGATCTCGAGCGCGCGCTTGAACGATCCCTCGGCGCCATCGACATTGCCGGAGCCGAGTTGCGCAACTCCCAGGTAGTACGCTGCCGCGCCATCGCTCGCATTGCGATGCAAAACGTATTGGAAGCCTTCCACCGCATGGACGTAATCCTTGAGCTCAAGCTCGTCCTGTGCGGCAAGGAAGCGAATCGTCAATGTTTCAGGCGCCGTCATCTCAGCCTGCATCAGCTTGCGCAACGATTCCTCATATTGGCCCTGCTGCTTATCAACCAGCGCCTCGGAGACAAGATTGTAAGCCTGGACCCGGTCCTTGGGATCAGGGAGGTTCCTGGTGTCGGCCTGGGGGAGGTTCGCCACTGAAACCGCGGCGTAACCGAGAGAGCGAAGGCTGGCGAGAAGCGCGGGATCGGTTGATTGTCCGGCAGCCGTGGAAGTTTTCGATCTGGGTGTGTATCGGCGGATTAAATCCTGCAGCCGATCGTTCATCTCGTGCGCGAGGGCTTGATGAGTGTTGAACAGATTGTGAAGCTCGTGAGGGTCCGTCTTCAGGTCGTAGAGTTCAGGTCGTGTCGTCTCAATGTACTTCATTCCGCGCCATTCGAGAGTCATCAGGCGGTTCCAGCCGAAGTGGATGAGCGGGGCGTAATTCTCAGCGTATTGGCCTGACACCTTTCCCGACGGACGGCCTGCCATCACGCCCAGGAGACTTTGCCCCTGTACGCTGGCGGGCAGCGGAAGATCGAGGGCCTGAAGCACGGTCGGCATCACGTCCACAAGCGAAACTCCCTGCTGCACCACGCGCGGAGACTCGCCGGGGATTCGGACAATCAGAGCGACATGGAGTGTTGCGTTGTAAACAAAGAAGCCGTGTGTTTTTTCACCGTGCTCGCCCAGGCTCTCGCCGTGGTCGCTGGCCAGAACGACGAGTGAATTCTCGTAGAGGTGTTGTCGTTTCAGGTAATCGAACAATCGGCCGACCTGTGCATCAGCGAAGGCGATTTCCCCGTCATAAGGATGGTTGCGGTACACGCGGGCATAAGGTTCCGGAGGATCGTATGGAGCATGGGGATCGTAGAGGTGTACCCAGATGAAAAAGGGCTTCTGCGGGTGGGACTCGAGCCACTTCAACGCCAGGTCCACAACCTGGTCGCCGCGACGCTCGATCTGGTCCAGGTGGATCTCTCTCGATCGTCCCAGATTGAAATGGTCGTAATAGGTGTCAAACCCCTGGTCCAGGCCAAAGCGCGAGTCGAGGGCCGCCGAACCGAGAAATGCTGCGGTGGAGTATCCATTCGCCTTCAGAACTCGAGCGAGAGTCGCCGTGCCGGAGTTCAGCTTGTTGCCGCTGAAATCGTGAATTCCCGTCGCCATCGGATACTGGCCGGTCATCAATGCCGTGTGCGCAGGCAGAGTGATGGGCACGGGCGTGAAGGCGTTCGCGAAGCGGATGCCAGTCCTTGCAAGCTGGTCGATGGCGGGGGTCTTGATCCGATCGTATCCGTAACAGGCCAGATGATCGGCCCGAAGAGTGTCAATGGTGACAACGACCACATTGCGAGCGGCCTGTGCTGCGCTTCCCACCAGCATCAGGCAAGCTGCCAGGAAGAATACTCTGGATGGAAAAGAAGTCATGAATTCTCCGGGACAGCGCCGGCGGCCGTTCAATCCGCGCCGGGCAGGAAACTCCCTCAGTCACCATCTGTGAATCTTCTCTGCTCCTGGCGCCTGGGTTTCCCGCTTTAACGTTCAACTCTTCCCCGCAAGATCGTAAGAGAAGCCTTCGGCAAGGTGAACAGCGTTCCTTTTTCAGCTTGCAGTGTTGACTCCAGCGGCGGACCGTCCGGATCAGCGTGGCTGTTGCTTCCGTCCGCATGCCACTGGAATTGTTCTGTTCCCAAAGTCACCATCCTGACTTTGCCAGAAAAGCCGCCTTCTTTCCGGGCCGATTGATTTTCAAACACGACATGGACCTTGCGGGCATTTTGCTGGTCACGATTGACGATCATCAATGACCATTCTCCGTCGGGCCGATCGAGCGCATACGCGGCCAGCAATTCGTTCCCTGCACCATCCCGAACATCGGTCGATGCGCGGCAGCAATGATGCATTCGGCCACCGGGTTTCACCCATTCCAGGTTAATCAATCGTGAAGCGAAATACTGCGAAGTGTACCCCTTGATTTCGTGGTCTTCACCGGCGGCGAACGCGCCAAAAGTCCCCCATCCATGGCAGCCGCTGTGGAGCGGGAAAGGGAAAAACTGGAAGTAATTAATTCCGGCGCCGCCAGCGGCCAGAAACGCGCCCACATACTCTGCCAGCCAGAGCGCGCCAAAGATATCGACAAACGACTGGTTGAGGTTCCAGGAGAGATTGCACTCCGAAATGATCATCGGAACGTTTTCAGGCAGGCCGTCCTCTCTCCAGACGTCGAGGATGTGGCTCACAAGTTCCGGTTCGCGGTAGAGATCAGACCAGGTTACAGCACAAGGCTCAAAGGGATAATGCTCAAACGACATGAAGGCAAGATCGTCAATCCGTCCATGCGATTTCAGATAATCCAGAAAGCGGCCCAGCCACGACGTGCGGCCCTGAGCATCCGGCCAGACCTTGATATCTTCATTGACGCCCTCGAATATCGGGCCTCCGAGTTTGGCCTCTGGCACAACGCGGTGAATGGCCGAGGCGAATTGCAGGTACAGAGCGGCGTAATCTTCCGGCATGGCGTACTGCCCGTCCGGCTCTTCGCCCATTTCCACATAGGAAACGGGATATCCGCGTTTTTTCAAATAGGCGATCTGCGCTGCCGCGTCCTCCGGGATTCCGTAGAGCATGGCGATGGGTACCATGGCCGGAAGGTTGTTGGTGACGCCGCTGGTGAAGAAGAGATCGAACCCCGTCTGTTCACCTCCCTCCATGTGGAGATCGCCTTCATCGTGCCAGGGATCGATGGAGGAACAGTAAGTTGCCGTCTGGTTCTGGTCAGGTGAATGCTGCATCAGGTCTACGAAATTTCCATCGGCGTCCAGCGTGCCTGCGTAAATTTCACGGATCGCGTATCCTTCCGAGTTCCGGGGATCCTCAGGCCCGTGCGTGTCCGGCGTGTGCGATGATTCTGTCATGAGGACCCGCAAGAATCTCGTTGTGATGGGCAGCGTTGAAATCCTCAGCGTCACGCTTCCGCCATGCCCTTCTTTGAGCAGCCCGCCGGGGAAGGTGTTCCAGACGCCTCCGGTGGGCTTGCTCATGGCATCTTCATTGCCTGTCCAATATTGGATGCTGTACGCGCGCGCGTATGGATCAGTCCAATCAATCCGCATGGCGTTCACTGGCTGGGCCGTTCCAAGATCGATTACCACCCACTGCGGATGTAACGCATCGCTTTCACCGGTGTAACGCTCAGCCAGGTAGGGATTGCTTTTCCAATAAGAGTTGGGGTCGCCATCGGTCAGGCGCGAGAAGCCGGATTCTGTCCCGCCGTTCCGCGTATTGCCGCGATGGCGCAGGTGGTAGCCGTATGAATGGAGGATAGGCTCTCGGAGCTCGGAACTGCCCGTGAAATAGCCGCGCTTGCGGGCGGCATCGCTCCAGGCGCCCGTGGGATTCCAGTGCCAGGCGGCGATCTGCAATTCCGTGTGCTGGCGGTAGCTCATGGGTCCCCAGCCGGCAGACAGGCACTGTTTGACCATCGGGGCGGCATAGAGCTTGTCCGCCGCCTTGTAGGGAATCATGTCAATTGAAGTTCCCAGCGCTTCGTTCGGTTTGAATGCATTTGTCTCGTGCCCGGGCGTCGCGTCAATGCGGATGGTCCCGAAGTTGGATTTCTCCCGCGGGGTAGTCCCACCCTGCGCGCCCAAACCGGAAAATCCGGATTCCGCTCCCGCCCGCGAGGCCGCCAAAACACTTCCTGGCGCGGCGGTTAGCGCTGCCGCTGTCGTCGCTCCAGCCAGGAACTTTCTTCGTGAGATATTAGACGCCGGTTTCTTCTTGCCGATGTCATCGCGCTCACTCATTTCGCTCAAAGATGCCTCCTCCTGGGGAACCAGTTCATCATATGTGGATTATGGCGCACCCGCATTCTAGCACCGGAGACTTTCAGGAGTGCGGACGATTCTCACCCTGGTGACGCTATCAAACGATGGTGGCCCCGTTCCTTTGCCGTGAGATTTCCGACAACCAGTAAGAGGGCGCTGCTGCCGCGCTATCAAGGTACACCTGGGATTCACTTTCTAAGGAGCTGTGGCTCTGGCGATTGCCAGTGATTCTTCATCGTTCCAGTCGTCGTGGGGTTCCGCAGCGGCCCGCGCAAAGGTCCATAGCCGGACTCGCTCATGGTCCACCTCGAGCAGGTCGGCAATGCGACGTATCGTTCTGTCGCGATCTGCTCGAAGCCTCTCATGGCAATTGAAAAGATGTTGTGTTGCATCGTAGGCCGGATCACCAACAAATGGCTTCGGATCGATCACCAGCCAGGGCTCCCGTTCAGAACGGAGGACGTTGGCCGCATGTAAATCCGTCGCCAGCAAGGTTTCCGCGGTCGCAGTGCGCGGCAGTTCGTAGAACAAATACAAACCCTCCCGCACCAGCCCTGCATCGGGCCATTTCTGCGCATCCGCAAGCGTCTGCCGGCTCCAATGTTTCAGCATCTCTGACAGGGGGCGAAAGGGATGCGGTGCGCGCGGCAATCGCCACAAGCGCCTTAGTAGTCCTGCGATCACCGGGTCCTGCTCGGGCTCCGGTAATGCACGCAAGGGCGTTCCGGGTTGGCAGCGCTCAAGGAGTATGGCGCCGTGGTCCTCGTCAGCCTCCAGAAGGCGAACCGTCGGGTCACCATCCCAGAAGCGCAACCCCTGGATTTCGTGCTCGCCCTCCATGTGCGGATTGCCAAGCTTCAGCACCGCGGGAGTTCCATCTGAGAGTGTCACTGGCGCAACCCAGCCTTCGGTCAGGTCCTCGTGGTCGAAGGGATCACCGACCGTCAGTGACCAGCGGCGCCCGAGCGTTTCTACCATTTCGGGCAGTCGCGCAAGCCACAGCGTCCCCTTTGGCGTGCGGCGGGCATTTTCAGCCACTCGGGCTGGGATCTTCAATGCCATTCCCTGGTCACGTTCGTGTATATGAAGCTGTGACCCTCGAACCGTGGCTCCATCGCGGGACTTCCTCCTACCTGCGGGCCTTATCTGCAGACGCTGGCCTGAAGTCCAAAGGCTTGCCGTCCAGGTGGCCGGGCGGGGCGGCGCCCAGGATTATCAGGACCGTGGGAGCGATATCGAGGATGCCGGGCTTTGGCGATTCAACCGCGCGATTGCAGAAGAAGATGCCGGGAGTGTCGCTCGGATCGGAGGCGCAATGATCGCCGCTCCACTTTCGCACATTGGCAACCACCACACCGGAAGGAATGGCGCCCAGGGCCGTCTGCCACGAGGTTCGATACCCCACCTGGAAATTGAGTTGAAGGTCGGGCGCATCCTTCATGTAAGGTCCGTGATCAATGTCCCTGCTGAGATAGACATTCTTCAAGACGGGCTGGCCGTTGTCAGGATCGCGATAGGCCAACAACTTCTGCTGAATCTCGTGCAGCAACTGATTTGCCTCGGGTCCCGGACTTACGATGCCTTCCCCCTCACGCCCCCGCTCGTTCAGATAAATTTGTCCCAAACCCAGCGCGTAGGCTCTGGTCCGGCTCCAGTCCACATTCGGGAAAAAACTGCCCTGGCCGGAAAGGTCCTCCAATTTGTAATTCTTCCCGCCCGTGCCGGGATTTTTGAGGGTCATATAACCATTCTGGACAAGCCAGGTGTTGGTGTTAAATCCCCACCGCCAGGTGTGAAAGCCATGATCAGAAACAATGATGAGGGTTGCGCCGGGTTTCATGGCTTTAAGCACCTGGCCGACGATTTCGTCCATGCGCTCGTATGCCTGCGGAATCGCATTACCGTACGCCCTGGCCTCCTCGGGATCGTAGCGGGGATGCTGAGGATCGATCAGGCGGAAGAACATGTGCTGGATGCTGTCCGTGAAAGTGAAAATGGATACCATCAGCGACGGCGGGTGGTTGCGAAGCTCGTCGAGCGTGATGTCTTCCAGCCTCTTTGACGTTCGCCAGCAATCCTGCAGAAAGACTCCGTCGCTGATCCGTTCTTCATTGAGCGCCCAGGTATCGTGCCACCAGCCGAGAGTTTTGTAGAGCCCATAGGTTCGCGCGAGCTGTGCGGAGAACTCGGCGGGGTAGGAAATGGGCAGAATGGGATGCACCGGATCGATATTGAGCGGTGACATGTAAACCCGAAGGTCGGGTGAAGTCTCGAGGACATAGAAGCGCGAAATAGCATTGATCGAGACAAACGGCGTAACGGGGAATTTGGATCGGAACCATCTGCTCCACTGGCCTTCGCCGACGTTTTCTGAGTTGCCGCCCAGCCGAATGGTAACCGTCTTGTCCGCAGGAGCGACGGTGAATTCCACGGGAACGGAGATTCGGCTGAACTTCTTCGCCGTGGGATCGGGGGGGCCATCCACCAGCGCGGTGGCACGATTATCTTCAACCGTCAGCCGGACCAGTTTTCCTCCGAATTCCGTATCCCCAACGTCCCACGGTGTCAGGTCTGTCCCAAAGTAAAAGAACGTTCCCCAGGTGCCACGAACGTCTGGCAGGCCAAGGCCGGCCAGGAGTTTCCCGCCGGGCACTTCGGTGGGCGGAAACTCAAGCGGCATCCGAAGCACGGTCACTTTGTAACCGGCCTCAGCCGCGGCGGCATAAAATGGCGTGCCGTGGCGCTCATTAATCGCCTTGGGCGGGCGGATGGGAATCAGGCTGAAGAGGAACTCGGGCTTTCGCTTATCGACCAGCGCAAGCTGGGGAAGATACGTCTTCGGGTCACGCTTGAGGAAGTCAAAAATCCCCGTCCCGCCCGGATTGATGCCGGTCGCGAATGAGGCCCATGCCACAGGTGATTCCGGGGGATTGGTCGTCGCTAGCGGCTTGAACGTGCCTGTCCGGGCGAGGCGGGCGAGGTTCGGAAGCCGGCCGGCCGCTACATATTTGGAAATCAGCGTCGGATCGGCGCCATCAAATCCCAAGACCACAACTTGCGTGGTGACGGGGCGAGTTGTCCTGCGATGACAGGCGACCGCGCACCCCGCGAGCATCACCGCACCCGCAAGTCCCAGCCAGACCCAGACTTTCATAACGCGTCCGTTTTATCACAAAGCGTGGGCATGTCCAAAGTGCGAAATGAAGAAGCGTCGCTGGATGGGCAGCGATGTGGCTTCATGCCGGTTTGCGCCTCGCGCGTCGAGAAACTGGTGGAGTATTGAAAAATGCATTTGTTCGCGGGTCTTTTGATAAACTGCGTTGCCTCAGCAGCACGAGAGGCAGGCATGTTTGCGGCTCAGGAATTTTTCGCTGGCACCCAAGATTCGCATCTGAAGAATTCAGAAGCCCACGGCCATGTTAAGCTCTACACAGTTGCAGTGGGCCGATCTTAGACATTGCCGAGGCTTCGGGCTATTGGGGGCATAGCTCACTCGAAAGGGAAGAGCGCCCGGAGATGATCAAAGTGCCGGAAAGTGCAGGCGGAGATTCTATAATCCTCCATTAGCCAGCCTCAGCAGGCGAATGGGCGGACTTGTTCTGGTCCCTGAGCACGCTGGCCGCCTCGCGCCCATGCGGTCAGGAGAAACGGATGTTAGGAAGGCCGAGACTGCTTCGCGACTTTAATGCGCAGCAGATTCTCCGTCTCTTGCGGAAACATGGTCCCTGTTCACGGGCGGACCTTGCCCGATACTCCGGACTCAGCGCCCCGACAATCTCCAGCGGCGTCGCGTATCTGAAACAACATGGCCTTATCGAGCCCATGGGTCAGGGACCCTCGAATGGCGGCCGCCCACCCAATCTTCTCCGTTTTAATTCTGCAGCGGGCTATGTGGCGGGTGTTGACATCGGGACATCGCTGGTGCGGATTGCGCTCGCCGACCTCAATGGCACCATTGTCGAGAAACTTGACGTTGCGACGCATTCCCAAAGTACTCCGGAACATGTCGTTTCGCTGATCGCCACCGGCATCAGGAAGCTCCGGGCCCGGCATAAGGTCCCGGCGAAAAAGCTGGTGGCGCTGGCCGCGGGCGTTCCAGGGATTACTGACATCCAGAAAGGGGTCGTGCTTTCCGCCCCTATTCTGCCGCAATGGCAGGCCGTTCCCTTGCGCGAGGTTCTCGCGGAGAGAGTTGGGACACACGCAACAGTTGAAAATGATGTCAACCTGGCGGCGCTTGGCGAGGGGCGCTGGGGCATTGCACGTGGAGTAAAAAACTTCGTCTTTTTGACGGTCGGTTCCGGGATTGGAGCAGGGATTTTTATCAATGGCCACCTGTATCACGGCGCCGACTGGGCGGCCGGTGAGATCGGTTATCTCTACGTACCCGGAACCGAGGAGAGCCCGCTGGCGATTCTGAAGCCTGGGCCGCTGGAAGCTATGATTGGCGCCAAGGCGATTGAGTGTGCCTGGCGGAATCTGGAGGGTCAGAGCGGCGGGAGCAGTGGCCAGAAATCGGAGTTGGACGGCGGGGGCATTCTGGACCTGGCAGAATCAGGCGAGCCGCTGGCCGGCAGGATATTGCAGCAGACAGCTCGAATTCTTGCCGACGCGGTCACGAACATATGCGTTGTCCTCAATCCATCCCTGGTTGTTTTGGGAGGTCGCGTCGGCTCGCGTCCCGCCCTTTTCAAAGCCACCAGCCAGATCATCGAACGCAACGAATTCTGCCGGCCCCGCGTCGCGGTCAGCAAGCTGGCAACTGAAGCGACGGTGCTTGGAGCGGTCCAACTTGCGCTAAACGTGGCTGAGCAGAAAATCCTTCCCGACATCGAGAATTACGATGCTTTTCCCCGCGAGGGACAAGCGCTCCACCATTCTGGCGACTATGCAGATCCGAGGGAGAACTCCGGACCTGGGACCGGCGACGTGCCTGATTTGCGCGACTCTTAGGATGGACACTGCGCCGTGGGGTCTTTGCGTGAGCTGCTTTTGATATTTCAGGAATGGTCATCTTCTTCCACGCTCACTGTGGCTGACGGGTTTGCTGCTGACGAGACCTTTTCCCAGGCGCTGGTTCGCCAGTTGTCAAGGCGTGGCCCGGCGGGTCCCCAGGCGGGCAGCGTCATCACCAGCCGCTCGGAAAATCCGAACAGGTACGGCTCATACATGGCCCGCATTTTCTCGAGCGTTTCTTCTGCCGCCCGTTCCCTGCACATGGGCGTCCCGCTGGCGCAAAGGACCTCACGCAGCTCGGCGAGCGTGGCGGGCTCAAAGCGGTCGGCTGAAACGAGGCGCGGCGGGATGGATAGGGCCTGCGCCAGGTCCACCAGCGCGTGACGGCAGATGGCGAAGGTGAGTTCCGCCTGCCAGCGCAGCGCGCCCTCGGTGTGGGCAACGAGCAGCGCGCAGGCATCCAGGATGGTGGCCAGAGCTGACACCCACGACTGGTTGTTGTGCTGCGAGCGGAAGTAGCAGAGCACGGGATAGGAGAGATGGCTTTCCATCAGCTCGGCCGCCCAGCTTTCCCAGGCCCGCAGATATTCGCCGAGCGCTTCCAGGTTCTGCTGCCGAACGTGGCGGCGCAGCAGTTCGGCGGCCGTGGGCGGCGAGCCGGCGCGCGCGTCGAGCAGCGAGATGTTAGCCTCGCGCCGCGAAAACGCTCCATAGAGCACCGGCAGATAAGAAATCACCACCGCCAGGAAGCCGAAACCCATCCCGGCCTCGACCACGGTCACAAACCGCGCGAAATGCGTGTGCGGGATCACGTCGCCCAGTCCCAGCGTAAAAAAGCTGGTGCCGCTCAGGTAAAGTTGCGTACGGAACGATTGCACCGTCCAGGGTTCGCCCATCATGTGGCCGGCCGCCCACTGCACCATGGCGAAGCCCAGAATCAGCCCGCTGGCCCACACTCCAAAAAGCATCAGGATCGAGAGCGGCCCGAAAATGCCCAGGAAACCGTCGCGGCGTTTGGCGGATTGGATGCGGCGCGCGATGGCGAACCACGGCCTTCCAGTGGAACGGTAGAACGCCGCCGCCAGCCGGTAGCGCCGTGTGACGCGTCGCGGCAGAATGATGGTTTCAAAAGCGTCCCAGAGGATCGTGCCCAGCAACAAAATTCCCAGCAAACCAATGAACGCGGCCACCGAGATTTCCTTTCTCCAAGCGCCTGCGAAGCTGTTCCCATAACTCTAGCAGGTTGGTTGAAAACGTTCTAGAAGGGTATTGTCCCGCTGGAGCCTTCAGCTTTCGGCCGTCAGCCTACTGCCTACCGCTTTCCTGAGGCCCGGAGGGCCGACAGATTTTATGGCGAGATAAACTCGCCGCTACGGCGCCTCTTCGCGCACGATTTTGCTGTCAACGCAAAATAGAAAGTTCCGGTATTTAGCCAGATAGAAACTTCCCCCTCCAGGGGTGGTTTGGGGGAGGGGTGTGGGCTTTGCTGGCGGCAAGTCCTGGAGGCCGTAGGCCGGAAGG
>DASTAW010000021.1 GCA_035712365.1 Terriglobia bacterium | reverse complement strand
AGAGTCTGTGTGGCAACTCCATCTTGACACCTGGTTATAATGCGGGTGAGAGGAGATCCGCAGATGAAATTTTTTGATTACAATCCCGATCAAGCTTACCTGCTGCCGCCCTCGGTGGGGGATGTTCTGGGCAGCAATCATCTGTGTTTTTACATCCGTCGGATGGTGGGGAAGCTGGACCTGGGCGCGTTCGAGGCGGAGTATGGGGAAGAGGGGCGCCTGGCCTATCATCCGGCGCTGATGGTTAGCGTATGGCTGTATGCCTATGCGCTGGGGATCACCAGTTCGCGGCGGCTGGAGCAGCGGATTCGGGAGGACCTGCCGTTGCGGTATCTGGCCGGAGGAGCGCAGCCGGATTTCTGGACGCTGAACGAGTTTCGGCGGCGACACCCGAAGGCGCTGAACGATCTGTTCACGCAGGTGATCGAGCAGGCGCGGGGGGCGGGGCTGGCGAAGCTGGGACAGGTAGCCATCGACTCGACGCGGGTGAAGGCGAACGCCTCGCCGAACCGGGTGGACACCGAGCAGAAGCTGCGCGGGCAGCGGGCGCGGATTCGGCGGCAGATTCGACGCTGGCAACAGGCCTGCAAGGCCGAAGACCCCAACGAGGCCGCCGGAGTGATCCTGGCGCAGCCAGAGTGCGCCCGGCTGGAGAAGCAATTGGCCGAGATTGCTCCGCGGCTGGAGCGGCTGAAGAAGAGCGGGTTGAAGCGCCGCTCGGTCACCGATCCGGAGAGCCGGTTTCTGAAGGAGCGGAAGGGCTTCACGCTGGGCTACACGGCGACTTTGGCGGTGAGCAAAGACCACCTGATCGTGGAACAGCGGGTGAGTCAGAAGGTCACGGACCACGGCCTGCTGGTGCCGGTGGTGGAAGCGGTCAGGCAGCGGTGCGGAGAAACGCCGGGACAGGTCAGCGCGGACAGCGGCTTTTTTGTGCTCGAGGACTTGAAAGTTTTGGCCCAAGGGAAGATTGATGCTTATGTGCCGGATACGAACTTGGCGCAGGTTCTGAACCGAGGGGGGCGGTTGCGGGGCCGGGCCACGGACCCGGTGCACCGTCAGATACGGCGCAAGTTGCGTAGTCGGCTGGGGCGAGCGATCTACGGAGTGCGCAAGGCCCTGATCGAGCCGGTGTTTGGAGTCTTGAAAGAGCAACGAGGGATGCGGCAATTCCGGCGGCGAGGTTTGCAGAAGGTGCAAGTGGAGTGGTCGCTGGCAGCGACGGCTTACAACCTGACACGGATGTGGAAGCTGACTGCAGCCACGCAGGCCACCGGCTGAGACCCTACGAAGGCCCCATGCCTCGGCCGGAATCGGAAAAGCTCCAAAACATCCTCAACACCTCCTGTAATCGGTAAATTACGTCGCCGCCAAGCCAGTTGCCACACAGACTCTAACAGCTCCGACCTCCTAAGGCGCGGCGATGGTCGCGGGATACGGGCGGGACGCCCGTGCCACGCGCGGGGATGTGGGGTGGAAGTTACTTTGCCTCGGTTACGGTGACTTCAATTAGATAATGGCGGTTAGAAGCCACATCGTCGATTGAACCCACGAATGCTGGTTTTCCGATTGTGGAGGATGTTACATCCTGGATTTGAAATGTGCCAAACACAGGGTTCTGCGCCCCCGAAGGCATCATTTCTTTGCCCGCGACAGTATTCATATTGAGCCATGTCTGCACGAGCAAATCCCCGCCTTGTTTCATCAGCTTGCAATCGATATTCATCCCTACGTTCTGATACTGAATATCCTTTCCGGTACTATATGGCACCTGGCTTCCAATGCGGGTACTGGCCCTATTGCCGACCTGGGTCATCAGAGTGTATGAGCGGGAATTGATAGTCTTGCCGTTCTCCACTTCGTCCACCCTGTAGCTCACGCGGTAAATGTTGACGTCCAGCGGAGCTTCCTTTTTTGCTGACGTTTCGCTTTGCTCCTGCCCTACAGGCTGCGGCGCAGCGAGGACCTGTACTCCAACAGAGGCCAAGGCCAGCGCCAAGGTCAGGATCAAGACGTTCCACTTTGCTTTTCTCATGGCATTCTCCAATCTGCAGGACGTTTTCTTAGCTGTACGAACTACTGCAGTTCCTCTGCTCTTGACCCCACGCTCAGGGGCTGAATTTCCAGTGGAGCGATCTTCAAGGACCTGATCTCCATTGGCCGACCTTCAGACTTCTGTTTGAAAAGCGACGCCTCCAGCACCTGTGGTGGCGTGTCGCGAACGTATTGGACCAGAGCCTTCTGTTCCGGTGTGAGCGGCGCCGGGGTAGGGAACTGGGACGGCCAGTGATGCGCCTCCACTTGCCTCGAAGAATTTTTTACGCGGCGCGACGGTTTGCTTTCGCGGTGTGCGGCTCGTTTTGGCTCAATAATCGATATTGCGTTGCCGGCCTTGGGAGCTGCTCCTGAATTCGCCGTCAGTATCCCCTTGGGGGTTGGCGCAGGAACGGCCTTACTGGCTTGAGATGTTTCCGCCGCCGGGCTATGCGGGCGGTTTGCCACGCGAATCGCGAAGAACATTATGGCGACTGCCACGGTTGCCGCAGCGGCTATCCACAATTTCCAGATGTTACCTCCGGCGCTTTGTTCGCTGGCACCCGCGCGGGCACGCTCCAGCAGTCGGGCTTCGAGCCCAGGGCGCGGCTCTGCCGTTCGATGATGGGCAAGCGCGGAATCGAGGAGTTCGTCAACGAACCGGTCTTTATCTCGCATGTTTTCCCTCGAGCAAAACGGAAAGCTTCTCTTTCAGAATCTGGCGCGCCTGCCACAGGCGCTGGCGAATAGTGCCTTCCGGAATTCGCAGGATGGCGGCAATTTCCGGCGAGGTAAGGTCCTCGGCGAGCGACAGCGTGAGCGCGTGGCGAAGGTCTTCGGGCAAGGATCCGATCAGCCGATCGAGCAGCGCCGTCATTTCTTTGCGGCCCGCAATCTCATCGGCGGGCGCGCCCTCTGCGTAAAGGCGCAAGACCGCCTCGACGGACTCGCTGAGCGAAATGGATGATTCGTCCAGCGCGCGCCGTTTTCTCCGCGAGTCCAGCGCCACGTGCCAGGCCGTTCGCGCCAGCCATGCCCGATGATTGCGGATCAGCTTCCAGCGCCGGTGGTGCCGCCAGAAGCGCACAAAAGTTTCCTGGGCGGCGTCTTCCGCGTCGTGGTGATTGCGAAGCACTGAGTAAGCGATAGCGTAAACACAGCGCGAGTGCTCCCGCACCGCTGTCTCCAGCTCGTCTGTGGAAGCAGCGGCGATTGGGAAAATGTCGCTCAAAACGCCTTCGCTCGATTCGGGCATCGGCAAGCCTCACTGGTATAGACGGAGCGCGGCTCCGCGGCGTTCAGATTTCTTTCCAGGCTTCCGCGGGTGGATCAATTGTAGCGCGGCTTCAGAAATCAGAGGCAAATCTCAGGTTCTTGCTGGTTAAAAGCTCTACCACAGAGCGCACAGAGGCCGCAGAGAAAACCATGAACCCGTCGCCAAGGATTTAGGCATCCCCACGAGCGGGATATCTGCGCGACCCGCTCATCAGCGGAATGTTTCGCAGACATGGCAAAAAGCGCCACGTCTGCGCCACCCATTCCAGAACACGGGGTGTAAAATCCTCGTAAAGTTGCTTTTTGACAGCTTACAAGCGCCTGCGGGCTGAACTCGCGCGTTATATAATCCAGTTAAGTGCGCTGGAAACCTTCCAAGTCGAATTATCCCCTGCTGACGATTGCGGTTTTTGCGGCGGGGCTGGTGCTGGCCGGCACGCTGCTTTACGGCTGGATCAACCGGGCCAGCGTTGCGGACCGCGAGCAGCAGGAGGAATTCCTGAACGCCGCCATGCGCAGTTTTCGCGGCGAGTTTGTGGCGCCGCTGCTGGAAATCCGTGCGACATTTCGTCCCGTGCCCCGATCGGCGGCCACGGCAGACCTCGACCTGTACCTGGCCGATTTCTATGCGCAGTGGCGGAGCAATGATGCCGCAAGCGCGCTGGTGTCAACGCTGAGCGTGGCCACCATTGATGCGGACGGAAAGACGCAATTCCGCACGCTCGCTGCATCGAGCGGAAAGTTCAACCAGGAGCCCTGGCCCGAATCACTCGAAACGTTCCGGCCGCGACCTGGAGGGATTGATAGGACCGGCCCGCGGGAGCACAGGAACTTCTTTTTTGTTCGGGCCGGTGGCTTCCCGTTCGCTCTCAACGGCTCCCGCCCGATGATTGTTGTTCCGCTGATGGAATCCGGCGAAAGGGGCCGCGGATTTACTCTCCGGATAGGCGGAGAACGGGAAGCCGGTCCTGATTCGCGGCCGGAAATTTTTACGGAGGGGGAGGAAATCCACCGCGCGCCTCCTCCGCCGAGCGGAATGCCGCGTTTCGATCTGCCGGCGCGTGCGCGCTTTTCGGGGCGATTGCGCGGCTGGTGTTTCCTTGAATTGGACATCAACTATTTGAAGCAGCACGTGTTTCCTCAACTGCTGCAACGAAGTTTCGGCGGGGCGGGCATCGCCAGTTATCGAGTTGGCATACTGGGCGGCGACCCGCGGCAAATCATTTTCAGTTCTGAGCGAGGCCTCGTGCCGTCGTCCTTTACTTCGCCAGACGGTGACGCTCTGCTGCTCGCTTCGTATGGGGAGCTGGGCGCGCTGCTTCGATTTCGCGCCAGGAGGCTCGCCAGGGGGGCGGAAGCGGACGATCTGATGGACTTGTCGATAGCCGCCGAACCTCCGCCGGGCGCCGAAGGTCCTTCAACACAGGGTCCTGAGCGGCGCGGGCGATTTCGCGAGGCGGGCGCGTGGGTCCTGGTGGTGAAGAACAAGGCCGGCTCAATTGACGCGCTGGTGGCCCGGACGCGGCGGCGGGACCTGGCGTTGGGATTCGGAGTCCTATTCGTGCTGGCGGTCAGCATGGGGTCGCTGGTGGTTGCCACCCATCGCGCTCGCGAGCTGGCGCGGCGAGAGATGGAATTCGTGGCAGGAGTCTCGCATGAATTCCGGACGCCTCTCGCGTCCATTCAGTCCGCCGGGTTCAACCTTTCAAGCGGCGTGGTGCAGGAGCCGGGCAGGGTGAGGGAATATGGCGCGCTGGTGCGAAATGAAGCACGCCGGCTGACGGACCTGATCGAGCAGGTGATGAGTTACGCGGGCATCCAATCCGGCGCGAAGCGCTACCAGGAGGTTCCCACTGAGGTTCCCGCAATGCTGGAGCGCGCGCTCGCCGAATTTACTCCCGCCTTCCGTGATGCCGGCTGGCAGGTGGAAAAGAAAGTAGACGACAATCTTCCGCCCGTGCTGGTGGAAGCTCCGTCGGTTGAGAGCGCCGTCAAGAACCTCTTCGCCAACGCCATCAAGTATGGCGGCGAGGGCCGATGGCTGCGCATCACGGCCGCGTGCGCGCCCAATGGAGGCGGAGGTGAAGTGCGGATCTCGGTGGAGGACCATGGCCCCGGCATTGATCCAATAGATTTGCCCCACATCTTTGAACCGTTCTATCGAGGCCATGAAGTGCTGGCATCGGCAGTGCCCGGCGCCGGGCTGGGCCTGAGCATCGTGAAGCGCCACATTGAGGCGCAGGGCGGGCGTGTGAGCGTGGAGAGCGCGGAAGGAAAGGGATCGCGATTTACCATCCATCTGCCCGCCATGGCGGAGGCTGAGCAAAAGGCGGGCCAGGAAGCCCGCCCGGGTGGATTGGTCTAACCGATTGCTGAAAACAGGACGCCCGTCATGCTGAGCATAGCGAAGCATCTGCTGTACCTTACTGAAATGAACAAAACAAATCCTTCGCTCCGCTCAGGATGACGCCGCGCGAGAGTTCTTTCAGCAGCCCAAAACGGCAGGCAGCATGAAACGAAAAAATTTCATTCAGCCCCATCTGCTTCTGGTGGAAGACGACGCTGCCCTGGTGCTGACGCTTACTGATCTGCTGGCGAGCAAGGGTTACCAGGTGGAGAGCGTCAAAGACGGCGCGGAAGCCCTGGAACGGGCCTCGCAGGGCGGGTTCAACCTGATCATCCTGGACGTCATGCTGCCGCACAAGGACGGGTTTGAAATCTGCCGCACCCTGCGGCGGCGCGCCGTGCGCACTCCCATTCTGATGCTGACGGCGCGCGGCCAGATTGAGGACAAGGTTTCCGGACTCCATCTCGGGGCCGACGATTACCTTGCCAAGCCTTTTGATTCCTCCGAACTGCTCGCTCGCATCGAAGCGCTGCTGCGCAGGGCGTCATTACCCCAGGCCAACCATCGGGACTCGACCTTCCAGTTTGGGCCGGTGACGGTGGACTTTCGCAGCACGGCGGTGTGGCGCGAGGGCAAATCGGTCGAGGTGTCGGCGCGGGAGTTTGAGTTGCTGGCTTACTTTATCCAGCAGCAGGGCTCAACCGTCTCGCGCGAGGAACTGCTGCGGGAAGTGTGGGGTTATGATGAAACGACAATGACCCGCACCGTGGATGCGCATATCTGGATGCTTCGCCAGAAGCTGGAGGCGGACCCGCAGAACCCGCGCTATTTTCTCACCGTTCGCGGCCTGGGTTACAAGTTCGTTGCACAACCTTCCTGAAAAGTGCTGGCGCGGAAGCCGGCGTTGATGCGCCCCACCGTATCCAGCGCAGCGTCCCGCGCAATTGTCTGCCATAACCAGTCATTCCGAGGGCCGGCGCTCTTCTGGCGCGAGGAATCTGTTTCTGTCTCCCGCTTTGCGGGGTCGGAATGACCGAAGGAGCGCCTGGCGGCGTGAAGCCGCCGCTACGGTTTCGTTCTGTTTGGATGAAAAGCAGGTTCCTCTCCCGCTGTGAGGAATCGGAATGACGGTCGCACACGGCGGGTTGTACAAAGTTGTGTGGGACACTGGGCTGGGTTCAAACGGCGCATGGTCCGCCGCAGGAACCAAAAACAGAATTTACGCAGGCTTTAAATTCATTCCCGGCAATCTGATGAACAATGGGAGGGTGAGGTCAGAAAACGCGGCAGCAGGCGTACAACGGCGGGGAAAATTGACGATAGAGGGCCGCGCTCTGGCATTACCCAATCAGCGGAGATCAGAATCTCAAGAAAGGGGAGAACAGAAATGGTGAAAAGGTTGTTTAACATTGCCCTGGTGGTGGCGCTCTTCAGCAGCGTCGCGATGGCGCAGGAGCGGTCCGAAGACGTGGTTGTTGAAGGGCCGGATACCGTAGCGGCGGAGGCGGGACCTGTGGCAGGCTCCATGCAAGGGCCAGACACAATGATGCTGAAGCAAGGCCCTGATGACCCGGCGGCGCCCGGGCAGCGGGTTTTCAATTTGCGCGTCAGAGATCCCATGGGACCGGGTGGGATGATGTGGTTCCGGGGCCGGGGAATGGGCGAATGGTGGACGAGTCCCAGGGTGGCTGAAGAGCTCGGGTTAAGCGACCAGCAGAAGCAACAGCTTGAAAAAATCTCGCAGGACGGACGTCTGAAGATGATTGATCTGCGCGCCGATCTGGAGAAGCAGGAAGTGGTCCTTGGCCCCATGCTGCGGACCTTCCATCCGGATGAGGCCCAGGTGCTTGCGCAGGTTGAGAAGGTGTCGCAGGCGCGGGCTGCGCTCGAGAAGGAACGCATCCAGACGATGCTCGAAAGCCGCGGCGTCTTGACCGAGGAGCAATGGAAGAAATTAGAGGACACGCGGGCGGAATTCCATCAGAATTTCCGCCGGCGCAGCCTGCCGCGTCCGGCGAGGCCGGGGACGCCGTCAACGCCACCCACGCCACCGACGCCACCCGAGAGCAAGTGAAAACTGAGCTCACTTCACCAAGAACCGGGCGGGGTCCTGCAAAGGCAGGGCTCCGCCGTTCGAATCAACGAGGTTGCAGAAAAGGTCTGCCCGTCATGCTGATCCCGCGAGGCGGGAGAAGCATCTGCTGTTTTTCGCTGACAAGAATAATGCAGATCCTTCGCTTCGCTCAGGATGACGTGCCAGAGCAGTACTGCAAGCTGCCCATGCTGCATTTCGACCAGAGCTAATAAGCCCAATAGGGACCGACAACTCCACCGGGCCCGGTTTTGTTTTCAATCCCCACAAAGACATTTCGGCCGTAGAAGAAGGGCAAGCCGAAATCGACGTTGTCCGTTGAGGGGCCGGTGCCGGTGCCGCCGCCCAGGTTGTTGAACGCGGCATTCTGCCCGCCATTGGCGGCGAACAGAAGTTCGGCGTTGGCGATGTCGAACATAACCTGATTGGAGGTCCCATTCTGGCTCGAGTTGGTGACGGTGAAGGTCACTGTGGAGGCCGGGCAGTAGAAGCTGGAATTATTCGGACAATCCAGAATCCCGGCAGAGGCAAGTGTGGTGGCGTCCAGAAAGAAAAGCCCATTCGACCCGCTGTCAATAAAACTGCTGTAAGCCACATTTTGATAGGTCGTTTGGATATCCCCAGATTGGTTAAGCGTCAAAATCTCAGCCGTGCCTATACCGTTGTCGGTTTGCGTTCCAATGCCGAAGATTAAGGAGCCGGAAGCCGTTGGCGCCCCGGTATCGGGGACGGACGGCAACGAGATGAGCAGGCCGTTGTTGTCCTGCGGGAAGGTCGAAACCGGGTTCTGCACCTGGAAATTAACGGGGACAGTGGCCGGCGAGCAGGCGCCACCAGGGCAGAGATAATAGGTGCCCGGAACGGCAGAGTTGGCGCAGGATGAGCCGCAGTCCTGCTGGTAATTTCCGATTCCCAGAATGCCATTGGCTCCGAGCGCTTGCACGGTATTCGCATCAGAGCCGCCACCGCTCAGGCAGGCGCTGGGGACGGGAAACTTTGTGGGGCTGGAACTGTCGATGAGCTGCATCGGAACATCGCTCCCGATTTCTCCCGCCAGCTTGATGTCCGCACTGACCACCCCTCCCCAGTTGAAGGAGCCATCGCCAAAAACGACGCATTCCTGGAGGTCATTGTTGCCGTTGTCGGCGATGGTCGGCAACTGGAGAGTGACTTTGGAGGATAGCAACCGCAACCCCTCGGACCCGGTATCCACCAGAACATCCGGAATGTTCTGGCAATTCGAAGTGCCCGGAACGCAGATGGTCACGGTGGTGAATATCCCGTTGGGGTAGTCGTTCAATGGGCCCAGATTGACCTCAATCGCCTGGTTGTTGTTGATGGGAGGCGGAGGAGGGTTTGATCCGGAACCGGAGCTGGAACTGCTTCCGCCACAAGCGGCAAGCGCCAGGGCGGTTACGGCCATCAGGGAAATCAGGGCGAGGCGAGCGGCCGACCTTGGTGAAAGTTTCATCGCACCACCTCCGCCGGGACGCCGGAGGGCAGCAGATTCGGTGCATAGGCAACCCCGTGGAAGGAGCGCATGTGGCCTCCGCTGACCAGCACGAAATCCTTTCCACGGACCACCAGCGGAGCGCCGCGCAGGCGACGCGGCCTGGGCGCCTGCTTCACCTGTTCGAAGTAGGAACCCAACAACTCCTGCAGGTTGGGCATGGTGGGCCCTTGCCAGGCGACCCCAAAAACCAGTCCGGCGGGCGAAACGTACTCGCGGACAGTCCTGCCGTCAGCAGTGCCGAGTTCCTTGACGGAATACCCCTGGCGCGCCGTCTCATGAAGCTGTGCCCGCATGCGCTGTTGGTCTGTGGTGATTGAATTTTCATACTGCCCAAGAACCGCGAAACTGGGAACGCATCCCAGCAGCAAGACCACAAATGCACCCAGAAATATCTTCAAATAGACCTCCGTTGGCATCCGCGCTGGGAGCCTGTTACCACTCCCCGGCGCGGAGAGTATATTCCCAGTAAAGTGCTTCGGTCGTCAACCTTAATTTGGCATTGGCCTGCCGCGTCTCCCCCTCCGCTCCTCCTGCATCTTTTGCCATTTCTGCTGCTGCTCGGCGGTGAGGATCGGTTTTATCTTATCAAGAGACTTCTGCCGAATGTCGCGGAATTTTGCAAACCGGTCCTGGCGGGACATGGAGGCATCCTGCCGCAGATCCATCATTTGCTTGTGTTGCTCCTCGAGGATGGGTTTGATTTTGGCCTGCTGCTCCTCGGTGAGATCCAACTGCTTGGTCATCCGGGCCAGTTGGTCCTCAGGGGTCATGGGCCCGCGCATCCGCTGGCCGCCATCCTGTGGCAGGGCAGCGCCCGCCATCATCCTGATTCCCAGCAGTATCATAAGGATGGCGCCTGCGACGAGGAGGAAGCTCTTTGTCTTCTGGGCCCTCCCTCCCATCCGCCATTTCAGTAACGCAGTGTCTTCCAGGTGGAAGGCCCTTCTGGTTTCTTCCCTTATCATGGTGTCTCTCCTTTCGGGCGTCCGGAGCTCTGCCCGCCAAAGCTTGGATTATACGTTGGCATAGACGCCATCAGCACGAACACAGTTGCGCAACGCTGGTTAATTTTATGTAAAACCATGGCCGGTCCCGTTCCGGCGGCGGACGGCATTGCCCGCCTTCAACGTTGACATGGCAATGAGCCGGTGGAGTGGTGAATATCACTTGACGGCATGGCTCTTTGCTCCGCTAGAATCGAGGGATGATGGCCGGGCGTAATGCGCTGGTTGTACTCGCGATGCTTTGGAGTGCAGCGATCAATGCGTATGCCGCAACCCTGCCGCCGCTGCCCAAGCTTGATCTTTCGAACACTTTCCCCGGCGTCAACGCTCAGATTCGCGAAGCAAACGCCGCTGCGCTAGCTCGCCCAAACGATCCTGACGCCGTTGGAAAGCTGGGGATGGTGCTCGACGCCTACAAGCAGTTTGCTGCGGCGGGGATATGTTACCGCCGCGCGCATTTGCTTTCCCCTTCAACGTTTTCATGGGCTTACGATCTTGCGTACGTTGAGATGAAACTCGGACACTACCGCGGCGCAGCGGCTGAGTTCCAGGCGGCGCTTAAGCTCAGGCCAGACTACCTCCCCGCCACTTTGAACCTGGCGGAATGCTTTCTTTCGCTCGGGCGGTTGCCCGAGAGCCGGGAACTGTTCGAGGCAATCACCCGCAAATATTCCGGGAACCCGGAAGCGTACTACGGACTAGGGCGGGTTGAGATGCAGCAGGGTAAAGCGGAGGACGCCGCCCAGGCGCTGGAGAAAGCGATCGAGCTATTCCCTCAGTATGGTGGGGCACAGTACGCTCTGGCAATGGTTTACCGGAAGCTCGGGCAACCAGGTAAGGCGAGTGAACACTTTGCGGCTTATCACAAATATGTGACAACCTACCCGCCTGAAGTGGACCCGTTGCGGGCTGCGGTGCAAAAGTTGGATCAGACCCCCCTCAGTTATTTGCAGCGCGGGCTGGCTCTCGAGCAGGCCGGCGATCTGGCGGGGGCGATCGAGGCGCACGTCAAGGCTACTGAGCTCGATCCCAGCTTCGAGCAGCCGCATATAAACCTGATTCAGCTTTACGCGCGAACCGGCGAATACGCCAAGGCGGAGGAGCAATATCGTATCGCCGTCCGCCTGAACCCCCATCGGTCTGATTGTTATTATAATTACGGGGTCCTGATGTTTGGGCTTGGTAAATACGCTGAAGCGGAGGAGGCCTTCCGGAATGCGATCGCAAGCGATCCTTTCTACGCGGAGGCGCACAATAACCTTGGCTTTTTGCTTCAGCAGCAAGGTCGCATAAACGATGCCCTCGGAGAATTTCGCGAGGCGGTCAAAGACCAGCCCGATTACCGGCTGGCGCGCTTTCATATCGGGCTGATACTGGTTGACAAGGGGGACTACTCCGGCGCCATTGAGCAATTCCGAATGATTCTTGAGCCTGACGACGCCGAGACTCCAACTTATCTCTACACACTTGCTAACACTTACGCCCGAGCCGGCGACTCTCCTAACGCGCTGGCTTATTTGAAGAAAGCCCGTACGGACGCGGTAGCGAAGGAGCAAATTCAACTGCTTCCGGGCATTGATCGGGACCTTAAGACGCTGGAAAACAATCCTGGCGGACGCTGAGACTCTGCGGAGGCAATGCGGAACGTGGCCGTCTCTCCTCCAGGTGTAGGCTTTGGCCCGCCAGCGCCAAGGAAAAATAGCACAAGATCAGCGTAGACCGGATTGCTACGCTGCGCCGGAGTACGGGTCTCCGCTTATAATCCCGTACCCAGAAGCGATTATTTGGCCGGACCCTTGCTCCGGGACCCAATTTGGGCCACTGTCTCGCGAACAATCAGGTCCGTTGCAAGCGTCTTTTCCAGGAAAGCCATTTCCGGGTGGTGGAGCCTTTCGAGAAGCGTGCGCAGGCATACCTGGCCAATCTCCTCTTTTCGGACGCGCACCGTGGTCAGGGGCGGATCCATAAGCAGGGCTTCCTCACGATCGTCGAAGCCCGTCAGGCTGATGTCGTCCGGGACGCGAATGCCGCGGCGGCGGAATGATCGCCACAACCCGAATGCCACTTCGTCATTTACCGCCATCACCGCCGTCGGCAACGGCTTGCGAGACAAGACCAGGTCGCACGCCCATTCTCCATAGTCCACAAATCCGGACGGCCGGGGATTCGTAATCGAATCCGGTTTGATTTTGGCTTCATGACATGCTTTTACGAAACCGGCATGGCGGTTCCGGACCCAGGGGTAGGTGAGATCGCCCACGAAGGTAAGCTTGCGGTGCCCCTGGCTGACCACATAGCGGACGGCTTCATATTCGCCCCGGAGACCATCAAACCCCACCTGGTCAAAGTATTTGTCTCCCTTAAAGTCAAAGATGTTGTTGCCGAAAACGACGAATGGCACCTGCAATTTCTGAATTCGGGTCAGGAAGTTTGGGTAGTTTGTTCCGGCCAGGATCAAGCCGTCGAACAGGCCCCGCTCTTCCAGAATGGAGGGGAGAGGGATGTGGTGGGGGGGAGTCGTGGCGTCGTAGTGTACGGCAGCGAAAAGGATGTGCTGCTTCAGTTCCCGAGCGCAGTCCTCAACACCCTGAAGGATGCGAGCGTGGAAAGAATTGGGGAATGACCGGTTACTCAACAGGAAACAGACAATTTCAGATCGCTTCCTGTGGATCCGGCGCGCCTGGGCGTTAGGCCGAAACCCGAGGCGGCGAATTACCAGCGCGACGCGTTCCTGGGTAGCGCGGCTGACCTGTGCTCCTCCGTTCAGAACTCGAGAAACGGTCCCGATGCCCACGCCAGCCTGGCGGGCCACGTCACGGATAGTAGCTGGGGTGCGTAGTTGGTTCACCTCTTGCAATCCCTCCCTTGAAGGACCGGCAACCGGGCTTTTAAGTTGCCTCGTCTCAAGCTACTGCGATGTACGCGCGGTTCGAACGGATGCCCCTCATCATAGTACTTTTTCACAGAAAGGCTTTAGACGTAATAGAGAGCTTTTGGTTACAGTTCCAAATTTAGCTTGACAAACCATAAACACCACTGGTATAAGTCGCGTGTTCGACTCGCATGGCGTCGGGTTTTTGGGCACTTTCTTTACATCATTCAATTAAAACTGAGCAGACGTGGAAGGGGTAAACGTCTTCAGGCAAGGGCTTATCTCTGTGTAGCCTGAAGGGTCCCAATCCGGTTCAGGCAACTGACCTGAATTCCGACTGAAAAAGCGGTTAGTTAAGGAGGATTATGGCCATGATTGGTAACGGTTCCAAGAGCAGTTGGGAGGCGTCCCCGGCATTCCGCAGCCTCCTGCTTACGGCTATTGTATTTACACTTTTTCTCGCTGTTCCAAGAAATGGGACGGCCCAGGTCCTTTACGGAACACTGGTTGGGAACGTTAAAGACCCCACCGGCGCCGTCGTCCCCGGAGCGACTGTTACGGTCACCCAGGCCCAAACCGCCCTCACCCGGCAGGTGCAGACCGATTCACGCGGCGGTTACACGATAGCCACCCTTTCAGCAGGCACATACACTGTCAAGATCGAAGCCAAAGGTTTCAAATCCTATTCAAGGAACGATGTCGCTGTGGTCATCAACACCGTTACCCGTGTTGATGCCACGCTCGAGATCGGGGCTGTGAACCAGACGGTGGAGGTCAGCGCCAGCGCTGCCATGCTGCAGACCGACCGGGCCGACGTCCATCATGATCTCAGCTCTATTCAGATCCAAAACATTCCCATGGCGCCCGGCAACAATTTCGAACATCTGTTTCAATCGCTTCCGGGCGTCACTCCGCCGGCGAGCTCGCACTCCGTTGCGACCAATCCCACTCGTTCCCTGGCATTCAACACGAACGGTGGAAGCGACTTTGGCAACACCATTCAAGTGGATGGCGTTACACAGTGGAACATCTGGGTGCCGGAAGATTCCTCGTATATCCCTTCTTCTGACGCTATTGAGACCGTCAACGTCAGTACCAACAATTACAATATTGATCAGGGCTTTGCCGGAGGCGCCTCTGCCAACGTGCAAATCAAGAGCGGGACCAACCAGTTCCACGGTGACGCGTACGAATACAATTACACCAGTGCTCTTGAGGCCCTGCCCTTCTTCGCGCCCCAACTAAAGCAAACAACCGTTCCCAAGGACGTTTTTAACCAATTTGGGGCGAGCTTCGGTGGACCCATCAAGAAAAACAAGCTCTTCTTCTTCTCCAACGTTGAATTCACGCGCGATTATCAGTACGCGACGAGCGTAAACACTATTCCCGATGCGGCGATGCGGTTAGGCGACGAGCGAGGACTGGCAGGCGCCGCCGATGGCGTTACCAAGACCGATCCGGACGCTGTTTACGATCCCACAACAGGAGCTTCAAACGGCAACAATCGAACGCCGATCTTTGCCACCAATAATTCGGGCGACCCCAGCACTTTCAACTCCGTCTGCAACGCGGGTGATCCAGGCAGCGTCCTTTTAGGCAGCGGCTTCACTCAGTGCCCGAACGTCATTCCAACCAGCCGCATCAGTCCCACCGCAACGGCGCTGCTCAACATGTTGCCACAGCCGAACCTGACCAGCACCAGCAGCACTTCGGTTTCAAATAATTACCTGGGCGCGGAAGACGTCCACTTTAACCGAATCACGACGGACGACAAGATCAACTGGAACGCCACCGATAAATTCACGATGTACGGCCACATCGGCTATCTGAGCTTCGGGACGCTTAACCCTACGATTTTCGGTACGCCGCTCGGGGGACCCCAGGCGAGCGGGTTCCTCGGCAATGAGGGCATGGCGAACGGACATACAATCACCTTTAGCGCGACCGGCAACTACGTGGCTACGCCCAATTTTGTGATTGACAGCAGCTTCGGTATGACGCGCCAGGTCATCAATTCCCAGCAACTTGATCTTGCGAAAGATGAGGGACAGGCCCTGGGCATTCCGGGCACGAACGGCCCACGGCCGTTCGAGGGCAGCATGCCTACCTTCAGCATCACTGGCTTTGCCGTCATGGGTACGCAGCACAACTTCATGCCTTACTTCCGCGATGATCCGCAGTTTTCCTGGAGCGGCAACGCCAACTGGATCCACGGCAGCCACTCGGTCCGTTTTGGCGGTGCAATCGGAATCCAGCACCTTAACCAGCAGCAACCGGAGTGGAACGCCGGCGGCACCACCTGGCCCGCCTCGGGCGGGTTCGGGTTCGGGACCGGGACTACCCAGTGCGGCAATTGCAGCAGTAAAGGCAAGACCAGCTCCTCCAACAACTACAATGACATCGGGAGCTTCCTCCTCGGCCTCGACAACGCCTGGGGCAGGAACATCCAGCTTCCTGACTTTTTCCACACGGTCACTCACATGTACGCGCTTTATGTTGGCGACACGTATCAGGTCACGCATAAGCTGACCGCCACCTACGGCGTCCGGTGGGAATACTATCCGTTTCCCACTCGAGCTGGAACCCCAGCCGGCGTTGAGCGTTATAATTTTTCCAACGGGCTGATGCTAAACTGCGGCGAAGGCGGGAACCCGATCGGTTGCGGAACTACGGTCGGTGGCAAGTATTTCTCTCCGCGCATCGGTCTCGCTTACCGGGCCACGAACTCCACAGTCATTCGCGCCGGATACGGCATGAGCTATGAACCTTTTAACATCATGGACAACCTGCGGACGAATTACCCCATCTTGATTCCGCTGAATGAGGGTACGCCCAATTCCCTGACGGCCGCCGGTGCGTTTGACACGGCGAGTTTGCAGAATACGCCTGCCGGGGAGTGCACCGATTTCGCCTCCTTCTGCTTCGGGTCTGGCGGGACCCTTCCGGTAGGCGTCCTGGCGCCGCCGCTGCCCAGCTTGACGAGCGCCTCAAACCCGATTCCCGGCAATGTGAACCTGGTGACGGCAACGGACCACGTGAAACGGGGTTACATTCAGTCGTGGAATTTTGTGATTGAGCGACAATTGCCGGGAGGCTGGCTTGCTTCGGTCGGCTACGTAGGTACGCGAATCATCAACCAGCTCGGAGTGGAAAATCTGAACGTTCAAACCCCCATCACCCCTGCTGGCTGCACGCCCGGCACCAACTGCGGCGGCAATGCCAGCCAGCCTTATAACTTTAACGGCAGCAATAAGGCGCTGTGCCCCAGCGCCGCCACTACGAATCTTGGCTGCCGGACCGGCGGAACCTCCATCGTCACACCCATTTACAGCGGGCATTATGATTCACTGCAGGCGACGATGAGGCACCACTGGGCCAGCGGTTTTGACGCGAGCCTGGCCTATACATGGTCCAAGACGATCGGCGAATCGGGCAGCGCTGGAGGGACCGTAGGGTTCGACGAAAAGAGTCAGCTATATATTCCCGCGCCTGCCTTTTACGACCTCAATCACGGATTGGCTCCCTCGGACCGTCCCCAGAATCTGGAGGCAACGTTCATTGCGGAGTCTCCGTTCGGCGCCGGCCATCGCTTCGAAAAGACAGGCTTCGCCGGGAAAGTCCTCGGCGGATGGCAGGCTAGCGGACTGATCAGCTCGGTTTCCGGGCTGCCCTTCCAGATGACGGCGGACGGGACCTCGTTGAATGCATCGGGCAACGCGCAGCGCCCCGACCGCTTGTGCAGCAGCATCAGCAATCCGAAGAACGTCGGCGCCGGTGAACAGTGGTTTGACCCGGCCTGCTTCAGTGGGATTGACACGCAGCGCTTTGGTACGTCCGCATTTTACGTGCTCCACGGACCGCACCTCTTCAACATGGACGCGGCCCTCACGCGAAAGTTCAAGCTGACGGAGCGCTTCGGACTGGAGTTCCGCGCTCAGGCCCTTAACTTCACCAATACCCCGCACTTTAGTAATCCGGTTGCCAGTTGCGGCACCATCCCGTCTGGAGCGGGCAGCGGCTGCAACGGGAGCAATTTCGGCCAGATTACCAGTGGTCAGGGGACCGTCAACTTTGCTCGTGAGGGCATTGATCCACGACAGTTCGAGTTCAGCGCTCGAGTCACCTTTTAGCTGATACTCGAGCACTGCAAATATCACCTCTGGGGGGCCGAAGATATCGGTCCCCCTTCTTTTTTTCGGCTGATGGAATGCCTGGAAACGGCGGCGCAACAAGGTCGTTCCGGGTTGACCGAGGCGGACAGTGGATGGCTTAAGGGCGCTGGGCCGGGACCTTCTGCTCGGCGGCGAGAATCTCTTGAGCTGAGGCTGTGCCGGTCCCTCTTTTCATAATCGTCACAGACGCCGCAACATTGCCCAGGCGTGCGGCGGCGACGGGATCGCGAGTGGCGGCCAAAGTCAGCGCACAGGCCGCCGCAAAGCTGTCGCCCGCGCCACAGATGTCGATGGGATTTTCAACCGGACGCGTTTCAGCCCAAGCCTCGTCTTCATCCTGAATAACCAGAGCGCCCTTTGGGCCGTGCGTAACGATCAAGACCTTAGCCTCAAGATGCCTCCGGAGGGCGGGGAAGTCTATTTTGCCGAAGAGATTTTGGCAAGCGGCTTCCGCCTCGTCGTGGTTGGGTTTCAGGACCACGCTGTGGAAAAGGTGGACCCGCTTGCGGGAATCGGCCAGGAAAGTCTTCTGCGGATATTTTTCCGCCAGACGGATGAGCGAATCCCGCACTGCCGGAGTGACGACTCCTCCTGCGCTGGTTTCTGCCTGGTCGGCGATAACGATGATGTCGAAGGTGGGAACGGCCAGCAGAATGTTTTCAATCACCGCCTGCTCCGCGTCCGCGTGCAATGGCCGGGTGGAGATGAAGTCCACGCGCGGCTGGTCTTCTTGCCCGGTCCTGCTGTTCAGAAGTTTGGTATAAGTGAAGGTCTGCCAGTCCTGCGCCTTCACCATGCGATCTGTGGCGATGCCGCGCGTGGCCAGCGCCTGTTCCAGCTCAAATCCAAAGCCGTCATCACCGCGGACGCCGATTACTTCAACGTGTCCTGCGCCGAGAGCGGCCAGATTGTTTGCCACCGTTCCGCCAGCGCCCGGAGTCACTTCGGTTGAAACGACGCCCAGGCGCGGTATGCCCGTCTCGCGGGAGGGCTCGGAAGCCGCGGGATCGTAAGCACACCAACGGTCGAGACAAATGTCGCCGATCACCAGGGCCTTGAGCCGGGGAAAGGCTGAGAGAATTTCGCGCGTGTTCATTCCGTCTCCAGCAGGGCGCGGCGAAGCGCCGGAACCGTGGCTCGATGGTCCCCGCAGAAGTAAAAACTCTCTCCTCCGTCGGCAACGGTCCGGACCAGGATGGTCTTGTGCGGGCGGAAGTAATAACCCGGATCGGTTTTAGGCAGTTCATGGTGAATGTCACCCTGAATCGGCACCAGGTCAAAAACCGCCGTGGTGAAATGTTTGATGGAGCGCCCCTGTTGCCGGGCCGCGTTGCGGACCATCGAGAGCGCCTTCAGGTAAACCTCGGGCCCCATGATGGCCGTCCCGAAATCCAGCATCACGCCGCCTTCCAGGCTGTCCACGGCTTGCGTGTAAATCAGAAAGTCGCGGTAGCTGGCTGCGCCCATCGCCGCGCCATCACAGTTCGGGTGCTCGTGAACGATGTCATATCCAACGCCGACATGCACCGTCACCGGAACCGACCGGCGATAAGCCGCGGCAAAGATGCTGACGTCCTTATGAGGAAAGTCGCCGCTGTCAATATGGCGCCCCAGGTTCTCACCGAGTCCGAGCCCAAGGTCGGCAGCCTCTTTGATGACATCGTTCAGGTCTCCGGTTTCTCGCCACAGGCCGAACTCGCCCGTCTGGATGTAACGGGCTACGCTTTCAGTGGTGGCTCCGATGCGCGCCAGCTCGTAATCGTGGATGGCGCCTGCGCCATTCATCGCAATGTGGTTGATGAAACCGCGGTCGATGAGGTCGATGACATGCCGGCTCACGCCCATTTTGATGACGTGGGCGCCCATCATCAGGATCCTGGCGGCTCCCTTGCGCCTGGCGGCGAGCATCCTGCGCGCGACCTCGGGGAGTTGGGGATGCGTGAACTCCGGCGCAGGGCCCTCGAGGCCGAGCACGTAATCGAGCTGCATATCGTGCGTACGGCTGCTGAGCGGCTTGATCAACAGCCTGGAGCGGTCAAACTGTCTGTATTTGGATGCCATGTTTGCGCTATCAGCCGGGAAACAGAGTTTTGAGCAATTCGTCGCGGCAGAGATAGTTGGGAATGATGTAGTCCGCTCCCACGCCGGCCAGGCGGTCACGCTTCCAAGTGTCAACTTTCTGGCACTCAGGCTCGTCGGTGGCTACGCCCACCGCCATACCGCCAACGTCCTTCACGTTCTTGATCTCCACGTAGCCGTCGCCGAAGCCCAACAGTTCATCGCCACGGCATTCCATGGAGCCGATGATTTTCTGGATCAGCATGGCCTTTGAAAAACTTCTGTAGTCGTCCTGGGCGCCGTAGATGCCGCCATCAAAATAAGGCGTGATCCGAAGCAGTTCCGCCTCTTCGACTGTGTAAGCGTGGTCCGTGCCGCTGGCGCAGTAGAGCCTGAACCCGCGCGCCTTGAGCGAGTCGAGCAGCGCCCGGGCGCCCGGAACAAGATACGCGTCGGGCGGTTCCTTCCCCTGCCGCAATGCTTCCCGCCGGTGTCGGATTTTTTCCATCAGGCGGTCATGATACAACTTCTTGTAGGCCAGCGGCTCGAGCGGCTGCCCGCCGCGCGACTTCACCTGATTTACCAGCTCGATCATCTGGTAGATCGTTTGTTTGCCGGTCAAGCGAGCCACATAATCCTCCACCAGCATCCCGAGTTCTGCCTCGCTCTCCCCGGTATTTAATTCCGCCAGGACCTCCACCATCATGGGGACCATAACGTCGATCCAGCCCGCGCGCAGCAGCGAGAGTGTGCCGTCAAAATCGAAAAGGACAACCCGCGTCCGGCGGGCCGATGGACCGGGATGAAGACACTCAATCATGACAGCCTCGAACTGCGTTTACGCATCCGGATGAGACTCAGCAACCTTCAGAGCCGCTGACACAACCGTCTATATTAGGCTCGGCGCGCGGGCGTGTAAACAGCAGCGGAGTCAGCCACGCTGCGACGTGCCTGTCAATTTGATTTGTGGCAGCCGTGGTGCGGGAAGGGAAGACTCGTGCAGCAGATGCTTGCGCCATTGCCGGAGCTGACGCATCAAGGCGGAAAGATCGACACTCTCAAACTCTGCACCGAATGGCTCGAGTTTGGCGCAGCCCTTTTCCAGCAAGGAGCGGAAACCGGCGCGATTGCCGCGCCCGTGGTGATGAAAAGCCGCCGCTATCTGGATGAGTCCGTGCAGCAATGTCTTGCGATCACCCGATGCTTTCAGCCAAACAGCTTCGAGCGCCTCGTGGGCCTCAAAGTATCGCTGCGCGTTGAACAAGTGGATGCCTTCCAGAAACTGCTGCTCCATGGCCTTCCTGTCAACGGGACGCTGTTTATTGGTCGTCCTCATCGGATCCGGCGGCAGACGGCGCAAACGCGCCCTGGCTTGCCTGGGGGTAGGGAGTTTGCCAGCCGCGCGCCTCGTGCCAAAGGATTCGGTCCAGTTTTTGACTGGGCACGTCGTCCGGCAGGTTGAAGTCCATCTGCATGGACGCCACGGCTGCCTTGCGCGCTGCGCCCTTCAGGGTGTTGAGGGAAGGGTTCACTTCAAAAATCGATTGCTTCGGTTCCACGGCCGTATAGGGAGCAAAGTCCGGGGCCGTCTGGAAGCTGTTTCGCATGTCGTCGGAAATCAGGTCAAAGATGGAAAGCGTAGGCAGGCCCAGCATGTGCTCTATGGTTTTCAGCATGCTCAGGTGAGAATAATAGGTGGAGTCCACCGCGCCGCGCCGGATGTAGGGACTGATGGCCAGCGCCACGGTGCGATGTCCGTCCACGTGGTCAATGCCGGCCTGGGCGTCGTCTTCCACCACAAAGATGGCCATGCTTTTCCAGAAGCGCGACCGCGTCAGACGCTCGATAATCTGCCCCAGCGCCCAATCGTTGTCCGCCACCATCGCTTGGGGAGTTGATACGCCCGGGGTTGTGCCGGCCGTATGGTCGCTGGGCAGTTGCATCAGCACGAGGTTTGGCATTGCGCCGCTCTTTTCCCAGACGCTCAGGTATTTCAGAAAGATTTGCGCCCGAACAACGTCTGGCACGGCCAGCGTCCAGTAGGGGAAGTCGTGGACCACAATCCTGTCGAGCGAGGCCGACGGAGCCGATTCGTGAAAGCGGCCCGCAAAGTCTTCGCCCGCTTTCCACGCATCCAGGTTTCGGGCCCGCTCGCCGATGTTCATTTCGCCGTGCGGCACCGGGACGTATTCGCCAAAGTCAGCCACTGTCAGTTTATGCGCATTTGCTTCATTCCAGATAAACCCGCTGCTGGCCGGCGCGATCGGGTCGGCGCCGTCGTAAGGGTAGCTGCGCCCCTCATAGCCGGGCCAGTAGGCGTAATCCGTTTCGGCGGCCTGGGTAAGCCACTGATGACCGTCGGCGCTGTTGCCGCCCGAAGCATAAAAGTTATCGAGCAGCACAAACTGTTCCGCCAGGCGATGCTGGTTCGGCGTCACGTCCGGCCCGTACTGCTCCAGCGTGGGATCGCTGTTTCCCTGGCTCATGTCACCGAAAACCTGGTCATAGGTCCGGTTCTCTTTGATGATGAAGACGACGTGCTGAATCAGCGAAGGACCGCCCGCGCGCACAGGAACGGGCAGAGGCGCCAGGTTTGCGTGCTCGGCGGGCGCCGCAGCCAAGGCCTCTCCACCGCGAAGCGTCAGGTGGTTGTTGTGCGCCACGGCTTGGGAATAGCCTTCCAGTTGAGCGGCGTCCGGCACCGGGACAACTTCCACCGAAGAGCGGTCGGAATGCACGTAGCGCCGTGTGGGTCCTGGCAAGATGTCGAGCCCCTCGCTCCGGGCCATCCGGGCAATGTCATAAGGATTTCCGCCCGGCCCAACGCCCATCAGGTTGGCCACCAACAGATATTGGGCATCGGCGCTCAGCCGCAGGTCGCTGGGATACCAGGCGGTGGGAATCAGACCTTCGATTCGGCCATCGTCGGCGCGCATTACGGCGACGGCGTTGATGCCTCCGCAGGCCACGTAGAGTGTTTTCCCGTCCGCGCTCACGGCCAGCGCGTTGGGAGCAACTCCCTCAGCCGTTTTCTGGAAAGGCTCGATTCGAAAAGTCTTGGTCACGCGGTTCGACTCCGTGTCGATCACCGTAACCGAGTCGGAATTGCTGTTGGCGACGTAAAGCCGGGCGCGTGGCTCGTCCCAGGCGAGAGCGGTGGGGTGCAGGCCGGTCTCGATGGTGTCGGTAACTTTCATAGTGGCGAGGTTCACGCGGCTCACGGTGCCGGTGGACGCGATCCCTCGCGCATCCACCACTACGCGGTCAGCGTCCGGCCGGGTACCGGTGGTGACCGTAAGGTCCTGGGCCACCGGGAAGCGCCCGCCCCAATTGGAGACGTATGCAACCGTGCCGGCCCGGTTCACCCGGACGCCAAACGGCGCGATGCCGGTGCGGACCGTCCCCTTGATGTTGCCCGAGGCAAGGTCCACAACGGCGAGGGAATCATCAAACGTCAGGGCCATTCCCGCCAGGCGTTCACCGGCGGCATTCTTCGTGGCGGCTGCGGAAACTTCTCCGGCCGCAAACGTCCCCAGGCGGTTTGCAATCACCTCTTCCTCACCGTTCCTGATCCTCACAAGCTGGATGGCGGTTTCGCGCTTGCCCTGGACGGTCCCAGCTATGGCGGCGGTCATCAACGGCTCGGCGTTCGTGGGATCGAGCACCATGCCCTGCATGCCGGGAATTCTTCCGCCATGGATGATTTCGAGCACCTTGTTGGTCCGCCAGTCGAGTCGGTAAACATTACCGGAGTTGAGCGCCACATAGATCACGTCGTCGGTGCTGCCGAAGGTCACGGCGCGCACCCGCCCGCTGAACACGCTCTGCGCCCCGGCCGGCGTGATGGACTGCCCTGTGGTGACGACGCCGGGCTTGTCGACCGCCCGTACCGGCCAGTGCGGTTCCTGGGCCAGTGCGGAGGCCGTCGCTATCGCGGCCAACATGAGCACAGCGGCGGCTTCGAGAAGCGACTCCGTCAGCAGACGTTTGAATTTCACGATGAATGCCTCCTCGATGTTCACAGCGCTGGCGGATCCAGCATGCGTTCCCCAGTTTGGAATGTTTGCACCCGTTCGATCCCAATTGCGGCTGACGATCATATCACCATTGCGCCGTTTAATTCCGGACTAAGGCTGGCAGAATGGTCGAAGGAAGTTACGCGATGAGCGCAGTGATGGGGCAGGCTGGGTTAAAAGCGGGGCCCGGCCGTGCAGTCGCGCAGTTGGTGTGGATATTGGAGCTTAATGGCTGCGGTCAGCGACGCTGGAAGGGGTTAGAATGGGTTGCCGGCGGTGAGCCTGGTTTATGGTCTCCGCGATCTCCTGAGAGACGGGGTGGCGGCGACAATGGGCGCTCCCTGCGCAAGCTCGCAGAAACCAGCGTCGTGTGTCTGACGGCGCTTGACAAGGCCGTGATGTGGCACGAGCATCTTGCCCGTGCTCGAACACGGTCAGGATGAAGTGCCACCAATACAGACTGTCCATCTGCATGGAAGGCACCACACAAGAAGGCGCGCGCCCGCGCCGCCTGCCGGAAATCGTGAAACGCTTCTGAGCTCGAGGAGAGTCCCGTGGCCGATGCGGTCAAAGTTTTCTTTCTGATTCTCAGCGCACTCTTTCCAATTGTCGACCCGCTGGGCGCAAGCCCTATCTTCCTGGCGCACACGCAGCTTTACTCGCCTGAAACGCGCCGAGGTCTTGCCTGGCGTGTCGCCCTCAACAGCCTTTACCTGACCGTTGGCTCGTATTTCATTGGCGCGCAGGTCCTCAAGTTCTTTGGCGTGTCGCTGCCTGTGGTGCAGGTCGGCGGAGGGTTAGTGGTGGTCGCGATGGGTTGGGGAATGCTGATGCAAGAAGAGCCGGTAGGCGACGTGTCGCGCAGAACTATCCAGGGTCCGGACCCTTTTCGCAGCGCCTTCTATCCCCTGACGCTGCCGCTGACGGTGGGCCCGGGGTCAATTTCCGTGGCAGTCACCTTAGGCGCAAACACGACACACCGCTACGGATTCAACGTCCTGCTGATTGTTGCGGCGCTCCTCGCCATGGGCCTGATCGCCGCCAGCGTCGGGCTGTGCTATGCGTTCGCGGACCCGCTGGCCCGGAGGCTCGGGAAGACAACCATGACAGTTATTGTCCGGCTTGCTGCCTTCCTGCTGGTTTGTATTGGCGTGCAAATCATGTGGAATGGAATTAGCGCGCTGCTTGTCTCAGTCCGATTTCTGGCTCGATAACGGGCAGGCAGCGCGTCTATGGGAGGCGCGATTCATACCCCGTCCAATGCCCTTCGACAGATGGGGTGTGTTGCACGATGGCGCGGTTGATAAGTCGAACATATCTGTTGAATTCTAAGCGCACTGGACGTAACATCCATCCCAAGGCTTGGTCGGAGCCGGTCGCTTTCGCAAGACATACCAAGGGAGTGCAATGTGAGGAGGAAATCTGCTATGGGCAGGTTTGTGGCGTTTCTTTATGGGATGTTCGCTTATATCCTGTTTCTGCTCTCGTTCTTGTACGCCATCGGGTTCGTCGGGAACCTGATGGTTCCCAAGTCAATTGATTCCGGGACCGCGGCAAGCCTCGGCTCCGCCCTCGTGATCGACCTGGTGCTGCTGAGTCTATTCGCGATCCAGCACAGCGGCATGGCGCGCCCGGGCTTCAAGCGGTGGTGGACGAGGATAGTTCCCCAGCCAGTCGAGCGCAGCACCTACGTCCTGCTGTCCAGCCTGGTCTTGATCCTTCTCTACTGGCAATGGCAGCCCTTAACCGGCATCTTCTGGCAGGTCCAGAGCCCTGCCGGCCGGATGGTCCTGCAAGTTGTGTTCTGGCTCGGGTGGCTGATCGTGCTGGTTTCCACTTTCATGATCAACCATTTTGATCTTTTCGGGTTGCGGCAGGTCTACCTGCACGCGCGCCGCGGGGC
Source organism: Terriglobia bacterium (assembly GCA_035712365.1). Lineage (NCBI taxonomy): Bacteria > Pseudomonadati > Acidobacteriota > Terriglobia > Terriglobia bacterium. Next base: position 124,745 of record DASTAW010000021.1, on the reverse strand, counting down.
ATATACCTCGACGGGATTCAGGGTCCCCGGTTTTTACAAGTACATCCGCCATCCCATCATGCTGGGCTTCATCATTGCTTTCTGGGCGACGCCGGACATGACGTTCGGCCACCTGCTGTTCGCTCTCATGACAACGGGTTACATACTTGTTGCCCTTCAGATGGAAGAGCGCGACCTGGTGAGCCTCCACGGAGAAACCTACCAGCGGTATCAACGGCGGGTTAGCATGCTGTTTCCGTTCAGGCGATACGAAGAATCTGATTAGCCGCAAGGGACACGGATTCGCCTCCCTGGCCGGGTGGCGCCAGCCAGCATGGCGGACTGACTGCGGTCTACTTTCCGTAAACCGCTGCGCGCCAGTAGGCCTGGTGGCCAAGGTAATCGTCATCGGGCAGGTTGGCGATGATCAGGCGGCGCAGTTCGAGCGCATCGATGGGCCCCTGGCGTTCATACAGCACCTCGCCCTTGGGACCGATCAGGACGGTGTAAGGAACGGCGCCGTTCCACTTGGGATTGAACGCCGCCATCAAGTCGTAAATTTGGGGCACGCCGAAAATCAGGTTTTCGCTGGTGGCGTGCTGCTCCTCGAGTTCGCGCAAAACGCCCGCCTTCTCATCAGGGTAATTGATGCTCACGGTCACAAGCTGAAACGGCCGATGTCCGTACATGCGGTACATGGTTTGAAAAAGCGGAAGTTCCCTCACGCAGGGGCCGCACCAGGTGGCCCAGAAATCGACCAGCAGCAGCTTGCCGGTACGGTTCTTGCGCAGCGCGGTCAATTCGGCGGCCATAGCGGGCTTCACGGAAACCGGCAGGCTCTTGATGCGGGATATTTCATCCTCGCTCGTCGCCTCCTTATACATCCATTTAGTGGAACAGCCGGCGGCGGGCGTTACGGGCGCCTGGATGGGCTTGCCGGCCAGCGCCTCGTCGATGGCGATCCGCGCGTCCTGGCGGGTGACGTATTCGGGGCGGGGGTTGTTGTCAACCCGGCCATCGTAGAGCAGCTTCCGCTCCGGGCCAAAAACGAAAACGTGGGGCGTGGCCACAGGCCCGTAAGCACGGGCCACCGACTGTGTCTCACCGTCATAAAGGTACGGGAAGTTAAAGTGCCGGTAGGCGGCGCGAATCTTCATCTCAGCAAACGAGTCGCTCAGGTCCGTATAGCCAAGCTCGTCAAGCTGGACGGCCTTGGGATTATTAGGTTGGATGGCAACAAATGCTACGCTTTGCCCCTCGTAGTCGTCCACGAGCTGCTTGATGCGCGTTTCGTAGAGCTGGGCCGTCGGGCAATGATTGCAGGTGAAAATGATCGCCAGGACTTTGGCGGAGGCGTAATCTTTCAGGCAATGCGTCTTGCCGTCGATGCCCGGAAGGCAAAAGTCCGGCGCAGGAGAGCCGATGCCAAGCGTCGGCGGGACCTCCTGCCCAGGGAGCTGGCCGCAAAGGAGTGCGATGGCAAAGCTCAGGGCAAGAATGCGCAATGTGCAGCGTAACATGTTCGCAACCTCCCTCGAGGATGGCGTTGCCGCGCGCCGAACAGTATGCGTCCTAATCTTATACCACGTCCCGCTGGTTCGAAACGGGCCCACGCTCAGGATCGGTGAGGTCCAATTTTGTCGTAATGAGGCTTGAGTTTCTCGAAACACGGGGAATAGAATACGGCTGGAAAACACGCTTTTCGAGGGAGGGTGAGATGGTCAATCGAAGAGAGTTTTTGGCGTCCATGGCGGCTGCGGCATCTGCGGCGGCGACACCGGCGGGACCGCTGGCAGGCACGCCGTCCCTTCCATTATCCCGCGCTTCCGTGACCGGCGCAGCCGCTCTGGCCATCAACGGCGGAAAGCCGGTGCGCGAGAAGCGCCTGCAGGTGGCCGATTGCGGCATGGGAACCGAGTTTTACGGGGATGAAGAACGTGCCCGAGTGAACGACGTGATCGCGTCTCGCGGGCCCTTCCGCTGGTATGGCGCCGGGCCCAACCCGCCGATGCAGTGCGCAAATTTTGAGAAAGCGTTCGGCCGGCGGATGCGGCGGCAGTATGTGCTGGGAGTCACTTCGGGGACAGCCGCCCTGCAGTGCGCCATGGCGGCGCTTGGGCTCGGCCCGGGCGATGAGATGATCCTTCCGGCGTGGACATGGTATTCATGCTACAACGCCATCGTACTGGCGGGAGCGCTTCCAGTCTTTGCGGAAATCGATGAGTCGCTGGGCATCGATCCCGATGACATCGAACATCGCATCACGCCTCAGACGAAGGCGATTATGGCCGTGCATCTCGAAGGCTGTCCGGCCGATCTCGATCGAATCCTGCCCATCGCCCGCAAGCACGGGCTGAAGGTGCTGGAAGACTGCGCGCAGAGTCTGGGCGCGGATTACAAGGGCAGGCCGGTGGGATCGATCGGCGACATCGCCATTTACAGCTTCCAGTTCTGCAAGACGATTACATCCGGCGAGGGCGGCGCAGTGGTCACTGATGATCCCGTTCTATTTGAGCGCGCGTGCCGGTTCCACGACCTGGGCTCGCTGCGGCCCGCTTTGAAAGAACGGCTCCGGGCCGAAAGGGTCCCGGCCTTTGCGGGCGCAAACTTCCGCATGAGCGAGTTCACCGGCGGCGTAATGGACGCCCAGCTTGCCAAGCTCGACATGATCGTGGCCGCTCTCAGGGAAAATGGCAGGCGTGTTTACGAAGGTATCCGCGATTTGCCGGACCCTAAGTTCCGGCGCGCGCCCGATCCCGACGGCGACCTGAAGGAAAGGATCTTCCTCGGTTTTCCCACACGCCAGCATCGTGACCAGTACATGAAAGCGATGCGAGCGGAGAATGTTCCCGCCGGGCCGCCCAGCGGTTCGGCGATCCTGCCGATTGTTCCGCAGGTGAAGAACAAAGTCACGGCCCACCCGGCCTGGCCGTCGTTCACCACGCCGCGCGGACGCGAGATCCAATATGGCGCGGAAGCCTGCCCTCGGACCCTCGACATCCTGCATCGCTTTGCGGCCGTTCCAATCGATCCGAAGTTTACAGAGCAGGATACGCAGGACATCGCCGCCGCCATCAACAAGGTGTACCCCGCCGTTATGAATGCCTGAACGCGCCGGCGGCAAAAGATTCCTCCTTGCGAAGGCGCTCATCTCGTGACTGCGCGGCTTGGTGGAGTTGCTGGCCTTCCGCGTGCGCAAAGCCCCTATGTCCGGACCTCCAGACCCGAAGCATTTGCATCAAGCTTTTGCTTTGAGGACCGTTCTGCTGTACGACGTGGGCCGGAGGAGCGGACCAAGTCCCGACGGCCTCGGGCGAGCGCCAGGTCTTGCGTTCGTGTTCAAGTGTTCGAGCCGGCAACTCCGCGCCGGGAGCGGCGGCTGAATGCCAAATCGCCAGCGCAATTCAGTTCGAGTTTATGATAACATCCATGAGGTTGGACAAGAATAACTGGAAGTCCTGCGGTCATGCCTGTTCGCTTTCATCAAATGTTTTCCTTCGTCACCTTACTCGCGGGCGGTGAAACTGGCGGCCCGAGTCAGGCCCGGCAGGTCTAAGTACACACGGTGCGTGTGATGCGGATTCTCATTGCGGACGATCATGAGCTGGTTCGCAGAGGCGTCCGGTCCCTTTTGTTGACGCAACCTGATATCGAGGTTTGCGGTGAGGCCGTTGATGGTCAGGACGCCATCGAACAGTCTCGAAAACTGAATCCCGATGTCATCGTGATGGACATCAGCATGCCGAGGCTTAACGGCCTGGAAGCGACACGCGAAATTCGGCGGATGCTTCCCCAAACGAATATTGTTGTCCTGACCCAGCATGACTCCCCTGAAATGATGCAGCAAGCGTTGATCGCCGGCGCGCGCGGCTACGTCGTAAAGTCGGAAGTTTCAGAAAATTTGATCACGGGAATCCATAAGGTCCATCGCGGCCAGTTGTTCTTCGGCGCTGCCGTCCTGGGGCGCGCGAGCAACCTCGATTTGCAGGAAATCCTTCAGCGCAGCGAGGCATTTGCGGTAGCGCTTCGTGACAGCGAAGAACGGTTCCGGTTAACGTTCCAGCAGGCGGCCGTGGGCATGGCCCACGTGGCTGAGGATGGACACTGGCTCCGAATTAATCAGAAGATCTGCGAAATTTCAGGGTACACGGAAGCGGAACTGCTGCAAATGAGATTCCAGGATATTACCCATCCGGACGATCTCGCGGCCGACGTTGAACAGGCAAACCAGGTCATCAAGGGCGCACTCGACCAGTATTCGATGGAGAAGCGATACATCCGCAAAAACGGAAACCCCGTGTGGGTGGACCTGACCGTCAGCGCGGTGCGTGACACAGAAAACAGGCTGAAGTATTTTGTCGCCGTCGTACAGGACATCAACGAGCGGAAAAACGCGGAAGACCGGCTGCGGGAAATTGACGAACGCTTCCGGCAGACTTTTGAGCAGGCTGCCGTCGGTATCGCTCACATCGCCCTGGAGGGCCGCTGGCTGCGGGTCAACCAAAAACTCTGCCAGATTCTGGGATACACGACGCAGGAATTGCTGAGTGGAACGTTTCAGGCGATTACCCATCCCGAAGACCTCGTCAGGATCCTTGCCAGCGTCGGGAAAATCGTCAACGGCGAGCTCGACCAGTTTGCAACCGAGAAGCGGTCTATCCGCAAAGATGGAAGCTTGTTGTGGGTCAATCTGACGCTGAGCGCCGTGCGTGACTCGGCGCAGCAGGTGAAGTATTTTGTCGCCGTGATTGAAGACATCAGCGTGCGAAGGGATGCTGAAGAGCAACTGAGCGTTCTGCTGGACTATCAAACGGCCACGATGAACAACATGGCCGAAGGGCTTTTCACGCTGGATGGGAAGGGCCTGGCTACATCAATGAATGCGGCCGCGGAGGCGATGTTCGGTTGGACGGCGGCGGAATTGCTCGGCAGGAAAATGCACGACGTAATCCATTACAAGCACCCGGACGGCAGTCCTTTCCCGGCGAGCGAGTGCCCGGGTCTCCGCGTGCTGCAACACGGCGGCCAGCTCCGCGAACACGAAGACGTCTTCATTCGCAAAGACGGAAGCTTCATGCCGGTCGTGTTCAGCGCCTCTCCGCTATACCGTAACGGCCAGGTGGCGGGTGTCGTGGTGGGATTTCGCGACGACACTGAGTCGCGCAGAGTCAGGAACCGGTTGCGTGACAGCGAGCAGCGGCTCCGGGAAATCATCGACGCTCTGCCGGCCGCAATTTACACCACCGACGCCGAAGGACTGTTGACACATTTCAATTCCGGGGCCGTCGAGATCTCCGGCTGCACGCCGGCCCTGTGCAAAGACCGCTGGTGCATGAACTGGAAGATGTATCGGGCCGATGGTTCTCCCTTTCCTCCCGATGAGTGCCCGATGAAAATTGCTCTCACCGAGGGCCGCATCGTGGAGCAGGACCTTATTGTGGAACGGCCTGATGGATCGCGCCGCTGGTGTACGCTCTTTCCCCGCCTGTTCCGCGACCACGAAGGCAAGATCACCGGCGGCCTCAGCATGGCCGTGGACATTACGGAACAAATCACGGCCAAACGAGAGCTTTCTGACACGGTGCAGCAGCAGAAGGCGCAGTTCCGGTTTTCCGATCAGTTGCAACGGGCCGTTTCATTGGAACAGGCCTGCGGTTCCGCGGTGGAAGCGATTGTGGCCGCGTTGCCGTGCGACCGGGCCTCCGTGTTGCTCTGCGACGAGCAGGAAGTGATGCGCTTCGTAAGCTGGCGGGGGTTGTCGGCGGATTATCGCGCCGCCGTGGTAGGGCATTCCGCCTGGGCGCCGGGTGAGACCAGCTTTCTTCCCGTGTGTGTCCCGGATGTTGACGCGGCGGAAATGGCCGGTCCGGTAAAAGAGGCCCTGAAAGCTGAGGGAATCGCGGCCCTTGCCTTCATTCCTCTGGCTTCGAATGGAAAGCTGATTGGGAAATTCATGACCTATTTCGATGCAGCCCATCAGTTTTCCGGGGATGAGATCGACCTGAGCCTGGCGATCGCCCGCCAGCTTGCCTTCGGTATCGACCGGTTGCGCGCCGGGGACTCCTTGCGAAGGGGCGCGAACGCGCTCGCAAAGCTGAACGACCTCAGCGCACGCTTGTGGCGAATCCGGGACCTTAAGCATGGACTCGATGAAATACTGGCTTCCGCGATGGAATTGCTCGGCGCTGAAAAGGGCAACGTCCAGCTTCTGCGCGGGGACAAAGACGTGCTGACAATCGCGGCGCAGCACGGCTTCGACCGGGACTTCCTGGATTTCTTCCGGGAGGTTTCCATCAAAGACGATTCTGCTTGTGGCCGGGCGCTGCGTCTGCGCGAGCCCATAGTGATCGAAGATGTGGAAATCGATGTGCCGTACGCGCCGTACCGTTCGGCAGCGCGCGCAGCCGGTTACCGCGGCGTGGTTTCAGTTCCGCTGATCGGGGCCGAAGGAACGCCAATGGGCGTGCTTTCTACTCATTTCAGATCGGGCCATCGACCCACGGCCCAGGATTTGCGCCATCTGGACCTCTGCGCGCACCAGGCAGCGGACTTTATCCACCGGTGCAAAACGGAAGAGGCCCTTCGCAAGAGCGAGAAGCGCCTGATTGGGCTGACGGAGAACCTGGAGGCCGAGGTGCGGGCCCGGACCTCGGAACTGGAAATGCGCGGCGCCGAGATCCTCAGGCAATCGGAGCACGTCCGGGACCTCTCCGCGCTTCTGCTTCAGGCCCAGGACCACGAAAGGCGGCGTATTGCCCGCGAACTGCACGATAGCGCGGGTCAAATACTGACCGTTCTCAATCTCAACCTGACCACTTTCATGAGGCTCGCTTCGCAGCACGCACGGCCGGATTTTGGGATCATAACGGACAGCCAGAAGCTGGTGCAGCAGCTCATCCGGGAGACCCGGACAATGTCCTACTTGCTGCACCCCCCGATGCTGGACGAGCGCGGCCTGGCGGAAGCCCTGCGCTGGTATGTGCGGGGGCTCGAGGAGCGTAGTCCCGTGCGGATCGGCCTGGAAATACCGTCCCGGTTCAGGAGACTGACACCGGCGTTGGAGCTGGTCATCTTCCGCGTGGTGCAGGAGGCTTTGACCAACATTCACCGGCACTCGAGAAGCAAGACGGCGGCCATCCGCCTGGCCCAGGACCGCACTGCCGTCGCCGTCGAGATCGAAGACCGCGGGAGAGGCATCAATGCGGAGAAGCTTGTGGAAATCCACTCGCACGGCTCGGGCGTGGGGATCCGCGGGATGCGCGAGCGCGTCCGGCTGGCCAAGGGTGAAATGAAGATCGAATCGAACGGAAACGGGACAAAAATCTCTGTCGTGTTCCCGGTTTCCGAAGGCTCCTTTGTCGAGGAAGCTGGCGAGCTCCAGCCGAACTGAGCCTGGAACGGCATCGATGTGAGGTCGAAGAGCAACCGTCGCCTCGGTGTGCGGGCGTCGGGATGCTCTTTCCGCAATCTTAGGCAACATAGTGACTGTACTCTGTATTGATGATGAACCCTCGGCCAACGAGACGCGGCGGCTGCTGCTCGAGTCTGAGGGATACCAGGTGATCGACGCATCGACTGGAGAGGACGGAATCCGGCTCTTTCAGTCGAACAAGATCGACGTTGCCATCGTGGATTACTGGATGTCCGGAATGAATGGACTGAGCGTGGCCCGGGAGATCAAGCGCCTGGATCCTGCCATGCCGGTCATCATGCTTTCGGGCCTGCCAGAGCTTCCCGGCGAGGCGGTGGGTATAGCGGACCGGTGGATTCTAAAAGGGCGCTCATCACAAGCTCTCCTTGAGGCGGTCGCGTCGCTCACGTCGGCGCACCCTTAGAGCGGGGCAAATTTCCCTGGGAGACAATATATTCGATTCCGGGACATTATTCACAAACTGTCGCTCCGCGCCTTCCCTCCCGACCGCTGCAGCCCCCGCTGGCCGGGCACGCCTTTTCGAGGCGCACAGAAAACCAAGCCGCTCAAACAGATGACCCTTCAAGGACCTGAGGAGGTGGACATCGGCGCTGTTTTCGGCGGGGAGCCGGAGCAGGTCTGGAAAACCCCTGCGGCCGTCTGCGTGCAGACCTCCCGACGATATTCGGCCGTCGAGAGCAGGGACGGCAGACTTAAGGTGGGAAGGTCGCGAAAAGTGCACTCCCTGAACTATGCCGTGTGAATTGCCGCGTATGGTAACGACACCCATCCGGCGTTTGTTCTCGCTGGAGTTTCTCCTCTCGATCTGCGCCACCGGAATCGTCATCTCGCAAGTCCCCGTCATCGCCCAGACCTCGAAGCCCACCGAGTATGACGTCGAAGCCGCATACCTCTGCCAGATCCCTAAATTCGTGCACTGGCCTGCGCCGGCGGCCCCAGTAGGAAAGACATTTCCCATCTGCATAATTGGCCAGAATCCTTTTGGGCACGCTCTTGAAGATGACGCGCAGGGCGAGCAGATTCAGGGGCTGCCTTTGGAGGTAAAAACGATCGCCTCTGCCCGCGAGGCTGGCAATTGCCGCATCCTGTTCGTGGGTGGTCCTTCGGCAACGGGTGAGGTGTCTGGCGTTTTGGCGGCCCTGCGCGGCGCCCCAGTCCTGACGGTGAGCAATCTACCCGACTTCACCTCTCGGGGCGGCATCATTCAGTTTGTCTTGATTGACTCCAGGGTCCGGTTCAGAATTAACCTTGACAACGCGAAACGGGCGGGCATCACGCTGAGCTCTCAACTGCTGAGGGTCGCCGCCAGCATTGAGCGCGACAGGCATCCCGGGGAGTAGCAGTGTTTCGAATGTGGAATTCCATTTCGCGAAAGCTCACCCTGCTCACCGTGCTGGCGAGCGCCACGGCGGTCGTGTGCGCATCCGTGGCATTTTTCGCCTTCGACTTCAGCATTGCGAAAAGGGACATGCTTCAACGCCTGAACGTTCAAGCTGCAATCGTCGGATCGAATTGTGTCACGCCACTTGTTTTCAACGACCCGAAGGCCGCCGAAAGCACTCTGGCCGCCTTGCAGGCCGCGCCCCACATCCAGTTTGCGGGGGTTTACACGCCCTCGGGAAAGTTCTTTGCCGGCTATTGGCGCAACCAGAGTCTGAACAAGCGCCCGCCTCCGTTGATTTTTCCCTCGCAAATACGCAACCGCTGGCTGCTCGACAGTCCTTTCGAGGCGGTGCATGACATTGTCTTCGAGCACAAAACAGTGGGTACGATCTATATCCAGTTTGACACCCAGGAACTCACGGCGCGCTTCGCGAGTTACCTGGTGATACTTGCTCTCATGCTGGTCGCATCTTTGATTGCGGCCCTCATAGTGTCGCGGATGTCGCGCCGGGTGATATCCGAACCGATTGTCAGGCTGGCTGAAACTGCCCGCTTGGTGTCTCGCGACCGGAACTATGCTGTCCGGGCGGAGCCCTCTCCTAATAGCGATGAAATCTCCATTCTGGTCGAATCTTTCAACGCCATGCTGTCGGAGATTCAAAAACGTGATACCGCCCTCCAGGAGCGTGAGGAGCAATTTCGGACCCTTGCCAATTCGGTCCCGCAATTGGCCTGGATGGCGGACGCGGACGGTGGGACCCTCTGGTATAACGAGCGATGGTACGATTACACGGGAACAACGCCTGAGGATGTGCTGGGTTGGGGATGGCAGTCGGTCCACGATCCCAAGGTGCTTCCGGAAGTCCAGGCAAGGTGGCGCGCGTCAATTGACACCGGGAAGCGTTTCGAGATGGTTTTCCCAATTCGCGGCCGGGAAGGGACCTATCGCGAATTTCTGACCATCAGCGTTCCCGTGCGTGACCACCTCGGAAACGTTGTGCGCTGGTTTGGAACCAATACGGACATCACGGAACAGCGCCGCGCTCAGGAAGCGTTGCGAAAAAGCGAGAAACTTGCGGCAACCGGACGCCTGGCGGCCAGCATCGCCCATGAGATCAACAATCCGCTGGAGGCCCTCGCGAATCTGCTGTATCTGGCGAAGAAAAAACCCTCGGAAGGCGAGAAGTATTTGTCGGTTGCGGAACAGGAACTGGACCGTATCGCCGAGATCACCCGGCATACGCTGGGCTTCTACCGTGATGCGGCGGCCCCTGTGAAGGTAAATATCGCTGAGCTCGCAAGCGGCGTCCTGGCGCTGTATGACCGGAAGCTGCAATTTAAGCAAGTCCACGTTCAAAAAATATTTTCGGAAGCCACGGAAGTTTCGGGCTATCCTGGCGAAATTCGGCAGATACTGGCAAATCTGGTGACCAACGCAATCGACGCCCTGGGTCCGCGGGGCCGCCTGGGCCTGAAGGTTACCCGTGCGCTGGAGTGGGGCGGCAGCCGGCGCCAGGGGGTCCGTGTTATAATAGCCGATAGCGGTTCCGGTATTACTCGTGAACAAATGCGGAACATCTTTGAACCGTTCTACACTACGAAGAAAGACGTGGGGATCGGCCTGGGTCTGTGGCTGACGCAAAACCTCGTACAGAAGCACCATGGAACCATACGAGTGCGAAGCACAGTCGATTCCGGCCGGAGCGGGACTGCCTTTGCAATATTCTTTCCCCGCGAAATTGCGCAGGAGGCGCAGCGGGCGGAAAATAGCCAGGGCAGGACGGAGGGGAGGCCCAGTGTTACAAAGCCATCTTGATTCTGAAGTCTGGTGCATTGAGCCAGGTAAACTGTCCGCGGGATTTCCAACTGAGGACGATCAGTCCCGGAATTCAAGCGGCGGGCCGGAGAAACTCAAGGTCCTGATTGTGGACGACGAACTCACAATCGCCGATACGCTTGTCGAGATCCTGACCGGCGAGGGATATAAAGCAGTGGCTGCCGCCACCGGCGATTCTGCGCTTGCTTCCGCGCGAAGTTTCCTGCCGGACATCGTGATCAGCGACGTTGTCATGCCGGGCATTAATGGCGTGGAGCTTGGCATCAGAATCCGGCGGGACCTCCCCGAGTGCCGCGTCATCTTATTCTCCGGCCAGACCGAGACTTCAGACCTTCTCGGCGAAGCCCGAAATCGCGGCCATGAGTTCGAGATCATTGCGAAGCCGATCAGGCCGCAGGCTTTGCTCGCCAAGATTCGATTTCGCGCGGACCGCTGAGAACGGCCGCGGCAGCTCTGGTTTTTTCCTGCTCTTGTGCCTGTTCCACCTGAAGATGGCTTTGTGTCCGAGTGCGAGCAGACAGGCCGAGCGCGCAAGAATATCCCCATCAAAAATCAGACAAGCAGTTGGAAAGCAATGGTGCTGGAGGAGGGAGTCGAACCCTCACGCTCTTTTGGAGCGCCAGATTTTGAGTCTGGTGCGTCTGCCAGTTCCGCCACTCCAGCGAAGGCAAGTAAGTGATTATGGCAGGCCGTATGCGGACGGTCAACCAAGGGGGATTCCCTTCCGCGAGCGGCCAAAGGCCTCCTCCTCAGTCGCGTCCAGACTGCGAGCATGGATCTCGTTCTGCGGCCTACGCGCTCGTTGGGCGAGGCGCCCGCGGCCTCATTTTTTCTGGACTGACACATCCCAGAAAATGCGCTCCCCTGCTTCGAAGCCTTCAGGCCAGGCTTTGGCCTTGTATCTTTTGGACAAACAGCTTGAATTTGCTGTCCCTGTGGGCAAAACTGTGCTATCCGGTCCTAAGCCGTTTCGAACGGAGGAGACCTTGTGAGCATCAAGATCCGCGAAATTCGGGCAGCCGGGCTGCGAGGCCGAACACCCAAAGGCGGATGGACAAATGAGCCGCAGCCGCAGGATTGCATCCACACCTTGATTGCGGTCCTGACGGACGACGGTGTTACAGGCTGGGGGAGCGCCTTCACCAATGACGATCTCGTTCGCGGCGCGTTGGCGGTGCTGCGCCCGCTTTACCAGGGCCAAAATGCGCTGGAACCCGAGCGAGTGAGCGAGATGCTGCACCAGAACACCTTTTGGCTGGGGCGTGGCGGCTCGATCACGCACACCATCAGCGGCATCGACATCGCGCTTTGGGACATTCTTGGGCAGGCCACGGGACAGCCGGTCGGACGCCTCCTGGGAGGCCGTTACCGCGATCGCGTCCGGCCTTACGCTTCGCTCCTGATGCAGGAGCCGGACCGCATGGCCGGAGAGTTGCTCCCTCTCAAGGAGCAGGGGTTTCGCGCCTTCAAGATCGGCTGGGGACCCTTTGGGCGGCACGACGCGGCAAGGGACGAAGCCATCGTCCGGGCAGCGCGAGAAGCGATCGGCCACGACTGCCTTCTGATGGTCGATGCCGGCGCCAGCGACGCCTTCTGGCCGCGCGATTTCAAGTGGGCCTTGAGGACCGCTGAGATGCTGGCCGAATATGAGGTTGCCTGGTTTGAGGAGCCTTTGCCGCCGGATGCCCTTGATGATTATGTGGCGCTGCGCCGCCAGTCTCGTGTGCCCATTGCTGGCGGCGAAGTGCTGACGCGGCGGCAATCTTTCCAGCCTTGGCTGCAGGCGGGCGCATTCGATATTGTCCAGCCGGACGCCACCAAGGTGGGCGGGTTGAGCGAGTCCCGCCGCATCGGCTGGATGGCGGAGGAACACGGCGCGCGGATGGTCCCGCACGGGTGGAACACGGCCGTAGGTCTTGCCGCTGATCTGCAACTGGCCTCGGCATTCCACAACACTGACCTCGTGGAGTACCTTACCGGATCTCCCTTCATCGACGGGATTGTTGACCATCCCTGGAAACTCGACACGGACGGTATGCTTACCATCCCGGAAAAGCCTGGGCTCGGAATCGCAATCGACCTCGAGGCCCTGGAGGAGTTCACCGGCCTGAATTCTTTTCTCGATTGACTGGAACGTGACAATCGTTCCAGCACGGGCCGAGGTCCGCTCGATACGGCGCCTCATGGAAGCTCAGCAGATAGACTTTCTGCGCACGGAGGGGCGTGGACACGTAGCTCACAACCCCCGCTGCAGACCGCAAGAAAAATACCATTGCCTTCGCAACCGGATTGGGTTATAGCTTTTCATACCCTTGTGCATCGGTTACCGAAATCAGAAGAATTGGCCGAGTATTGGAGCGTCGGGGGGCCGGCGCCCCGGTACGGCAGGGAGTAGTGCGATCTCAAATCTCAATGGAGGAATCCCATGTGGAAAGAGTTCAAGGCTTTCGTAATGCGGGGCAACGTGTTGGATATGGCCGTGGGAATCATCATCGGGGTTGCGTTTGGCAGGGTCGTCACCTCGCTGGTGAATGATATTCTTATGCCTCCCATCGGCAAGCTGCTGGGCAATATCGATTTCTCGAACTTCTTTGTTACCCTGTCCACCCAGCAATTCGCTACGGTGGCGGATGCCAAGAAGGCCGGGGTAGCCACTATTGCCTACGGGACCTTCATCAATACAGTGATCGAGTTTATCATCGTCGCCTTTGCCGTTTTCGTGCTCATCAAGTGGGTTAACCGATTGATGCCAAAACCCGCCGCGGCGCCGGCAGCCCCCACCACGAAGGATTGCGGCTATTGCAAGATGAGCATTCCGCTGACGGCTACACGCTGCCCACACTGCACCTCGCAGCTCAGTGCAGCTTAAGGCGTCTGGGAACCCTGCCTGTGTCAGCAGTCAAGTCTTGCGAGGGTGCAGACCAGGACGTGAAGCTGATGCCGTTTCGGCGGGCCGGGCCGTCCCCATGTTCAGGGGCGGACCAATGTCCACGCTGATAGAGGCTCTGCCGCAGCCTGCTCTGCCGCATCGAACAGATCACGGCGGACGCTGTCACGCGTGCGCGGGTTCGCCCGCGGGCGGTTTTTAAGGTAGAATTGACTTCTATCGGGGGACCGTTCAACCTCGTTTCCTCCGTATTTTACGGGCGTTTGTAAGCCGATGAGAAAAATTGAGATCTACGATACGACGCTCCGAGACGGTTCGCAGGGCGAAAATATTTCCTTTTCGCTGGAAGACAAGCTTCACATCGTCCAGAAGCTCGACGGGCTGGGCGCGGATTATATCGAAGGCGGCTGGCCGGGCTCAAACCACAAAGACCTGGAACTCTTCCGCCGCGCAAAGGAATTGACGTTACGGCACGCCAAAATGGCTGCCTTCGGCAGCACGCGCCACCCGCGCCACCAGGCACACCAGGACCCGAACCTGCACGCACTGGTGGAAGCGAGCACGCCGGTGGTGACGATTTTCGGGAAGAGCTGGGACCTGCACGTAAGGACCGCGCTGGAAATCACTCTGAAGGAGAACCTCGATTTGATTCGCGAGTCAGTGGCCTTCCTGAAATCATGCGGCAAGGAAGTGATTTACGACGCCGAGCACTTTTTCGACGGGTTCAAGGCCGACTCGGAATACGCGCTGGCTACGTTGAAGGCGGCCGAACAGGCGGGCGCAGACACGATCGTGCTGTGCGACACCAACGGCGGCACGCTGAGTTCTGACATCCGTGATCGCTTCGCGCGGGCCTCCGGGCACGTCAAGACGCCGCTCGGCATTCACACGCACAATGACAGCGAAATGGCGGTTGCCAACTCGATTGTGGCGGTGCAGGCGGGCGCAATGCAGGTGCAGGGAACCATTAATGGCTATGGTGAGCGTTGCGGAAACGCCAACCTCTGTTCCGTCATCGCCAACATCGAGCTGAAACTGGGCATGAATTCGATTGGCAAGGAGAATCTGAGCCGGCTGACAGAGGTCTCCCATTACGTCAGCGAGCTGGCCAACCTGCTGCCCCGCACGGAGCAGGCGTACGTCGGCAAGAGCGCGTTTGCCCACAAGGGCGGAATCCACGTGAGCGCGGTGATGAAGGAAGCTTCCGCTTATGAACACATCGATCCGGCGCTGGTGGGGAACGCCCGCCGGGTGCTGGTGTCAGAACTGTCCGGGAAGAGCAACATTCTCTACAAGGCCGCCGAGCGGGGACTGAATATCGATAAGTCCAGTGCCGCCGCCAAAGTCGTGGTGGACAAACTCAAAGAGATGGAGCACTACGGCTATCAGTTCGAGGGCGCCGAGGCCTCGTTCGAAGTGCTGTTTGACAGGCTGGTACACGAAACGAAAGACCTTTTTGAGCTGGATGGCTTCCGCGTCATAACGGAAAAGAAGGGGACGGCGGAGCCCCAGTCCGAGGCCGTGATCAAACTGCGGGTGGACGGCGCGGAAGAGCATACGGCTGCCGAAGGTTCGGGTCCGGTCAACGCACTGGACATGGCGCTGAGAAAATCCCTGACCACATTTTTCCCCTGCATCCGGGATGTTCGTCTGACCGATTTCAAAGTGCGCGTGCTGAATTCGGAAGGCGGGACCGAGGCCAAGGTCCGGGTTCTGATCGAGTCGAGCGACGGACAGGAAAGCTGGGGAACGGTGGGCGTCTCAGAAAACCTGATCGAGGCCAGTTGGCAAGCGCTGGTGGACAGCATCACCTACAAGCTGAAAAAGGAGTATGGCCGGCATGGGAAGGGAAGCGAGGCCAGACGCCCCGCGCCGCACGAGCCGGTGCCACACCATTAATAACCTGCCGCTTCAAAGCTTTCCAGGCGCAAGGCGCCGGTATTTCATTCAGTAGGCTCAGGACATTTCACATTCGCGTCAGCGGGATAAGTAGACCTCTGCAATTCGCCGACTATATCTCCGGGGAACTTTCCTGAGTGTGGTAAGGCGATTTCTTACGCTCTGGCAGGGAAACAGCCGATTGCACTGCCTCAAGTTGACCCATAGCATATTACGAATGTAGCTGTGCGGAAATCACATGGCGGGGGAAACCTTGGGGACGCAGTTTGCGGCTCATCGATGCGACCCTTCCAGGCTGAATGCCAGTTCAGCAATTGCACACGCCAACTCTAGTCCTGATACTGAACGGCGCCCAGACGACCCCACAACGAAACACAGGATGTTTTTGGACCGAGCCTTGAGGGTTTTGACGGACACGATGGTCCCCTAAGGAACCGGGGCATACGGGCCAGCTAAACGTTCCAGGCCGGGTAACATCCGCTCAACACAACCCCATCGGATGAACTCGGCAGACGCACCTCAGCGGGGTTGTCAGACCCAGGTTATGAACTTGCAGGGAGGCGCGATGCGGGGCAGAGCATTATTGAAATCAATAGGTGAGGATTATAAGTCAATCACACATCTGGGGCTCCCTGGGTTTGGCGACCATGGCCCGCCAGTGCTTGCCGAGGAGACCCGGGCAGTCAAAATCCCGGCGTGCTACTACGTGGCCAGCAGCATGGATGGGCTGATCGCGGACAGGCTCGGCAATGTCGACTGGCTAAACCCTTTCTTCGGAGTAGACTACGGCTTCCATGGTTTTCTGGATTCCATCGACACCGTGGTGATGGGCAGGCGGACCTATGAGCGCCTCCTGATGAACTCGACGAGGAAGAACCCCTACGAGGGAAAACTCTTCGCCGTTCTCTCCCGCACACGGACAAGCGGGCCATTTGCCCATCTGTTCTGGCAGGGCCACTTGGAGCGGCTGATGGTTCGACTGGAGGAGATGGGATCAAAGTCGCTGTGGATTGTTGGTGGCGGATCAGTGGCAGGGACATTTCTCGATGCCGGGCTGCTTAGCGAAGTGCAGCAATTCGTGATGCCTCTGGTGCTCGGTTCGGGCACGCCCCTCTTTGGCCCGCTGCGGCAGCAAACCTCGCTGCGGCTCATTGACAGCCAGTCGTTTGAAAATGGCGTTCTGCAACTGCGATACGCTGCCGAAATCTAATCCCAGCGAGCGCGCCTGCCAGATATTGCGCGCGCGGCGTTACGTCCCGTGTCGAGAATTACCGCCTCCTTCGGACAGTCGGTGGGCGGTCGCTGGATCTATTACTTTCTCACCGCCCAGGCCAGCCCATCGGGGCCGCGGTCCGTGTTAATGCGTCCGACTTGCTTGAGCGTCTTGAGGTCGATCACGGCCACGTAGTCATCGGGACTGCAGGAAACGTAGGCCCTCGAACCGTCCGGCTGCATCAATATTCCTCCAGCGCCCCGGCCGAGGCCCAGCCGCTTCACCTCACGGCGCGTCGCGACATCAAAGATCGCCACATCCCCGCCGTTGCTGGCCAACATCGAGACGAATACATATTTACCATCGGGGGTGAACTTCAGCCGGTTTGCGCGCGTGACGTGCGCATCCAGAGTTTGTGCCAACTTTTTTGTCGCAAGATTGATGATGGAGACTGTGCCTGCCTCGGCAGCGGCAGACCAGAGCTCCCGGCCGTCGGGAGAAACATCAAATCCCTCAGTCCCCAGACCGGTGTGGAGCACCGTTTCTTCCCATCCCTGCGCGCCGCGTGGCGGGCCTGGGCGACGGCTGGCGCTGGGCGGCGGTGGGGGCGTGCCTGAGTTTCCGGCGGTTTTTTCGATGATGCTGATGGTGCCCGAGTTGACATTCGAAGTGTAGATGCGCGTGAGGCCGCTCGAGACAATAAGCATGTGGGTGCGGTCCTGCCCCGTGCCGAGTATCCAGTCGATTTTCCGGGTGGCTGGGTTCAATCGGCCTATGACCTTGTTGACTTCCGCGGTGAAGTAAAGTTCTCCGCCGGCAAAGTCCAGCCCGTGCGGCCCGCGCAGCGGGCCGAGGTCGACGAGCGGCAGCGCCCTCTGGGCCACGAGGTCCGCCACGGAGATGGTGTTGAAGGCCCCGGAGCCGTAGTTGGAGATGTATGCCAGTTTCCCATCCGATGACGCCGCCACCTCATGAGGGTCGTTTCCGGCTGGGACCTTTGCCACCACTTTGAGCGTTGCCGGATCAACAATTTCGAGGGTATGGTCCTGCTTGGCAAGCACCAGCAGCGCCGGCGAAGGCGTGCTTCCGGCCCACAGCGTTACGCTGCCCAGACACAGCACGAAGGCAAGAATCAATCGCGGTCTCATCAGCCCCTCACTTCTCCTTATCACCGAAGGTTGCATAATCTAGTGATACGTTGTTTTTGTAGCGCCGCCGTCTCGGCGGCATTTATCGAGGCCGGTCCCGCTTGGCGGGACCGGCGCTACGCGAAAACGTCACTATATTTTGCAATCCTCAATAAGTTGTTTCAGAGCCTAGCAACCGCCCTAGGCCACTGCGGCTTTCCGGGGGAGGCGCCAGCCGGCTGCCGCGTTTGATTCTACATCCAGCAATCCTGAATGGCGATTCTTAAATTCCGGGCTACGGGCCCTTATCCTTACACTTCCGAACCAGCTTGGATAAAGGGCGAGTGAGCGAGAGCTCCAGCAAAATCAGGATACGTGGGCGGGGCGTTCCGAGTGGACTATTCTCGATGCGGGAACTGCCAGCATCAGGGCGAAACCCATAACGGCAGCTATCATCAGTGTTACCATCATGCCGGTTTCGGCCGCTGCGTGCGCAAGCGCCCCGGCGATGGCATAGCCCGCGAAACTGCCCAGGAACTGCATGCTGCTATAAACGCCCAGCGCGCTGCCCTGCGCGGTGTCCGGACTGGCTGAGCTGACCATGCTGGGAAGCATCGGCTCGAGACCGGTGAAACCGATGTAGAAGAGCGTTCCGCCCGCCAGAAGGGCGGCGAGGCGGCTTGGATCAATCCCCAACAGCGCAGGATGGAACAGCAGAATGGCGCTCGGCAGAAAGGCGAGGAAGGCGATTGCCGCAAGCGGCCGGGCCATCCCATGGTCCGCTCCCTTCGTGAAGGCAAACATGGTAACGCCGCTGATGACGATCATCGGAAGCAGGACTTCGTAGTATTGGGTCATTTTCATGTGGTAGCGGCCGGTGACGATCAGGGGAAAGTAGAAAAAGAACGTGCTCATAAAGAAGTTCATCAGAAAGCCGCCGGCGTCCAGGGCCAGCAATGCCTTTGTGCGGATGATTTCGCCCAGCGGGACAGGCGCAGCGCCCGAGGGGGTCGTTTCCGGCAGGTAACGTATCAGGAGCATGTCGGTGCCAATCCCCAGGACCCCGGTTATCCAAAAGAGCGACGCGGTCCCGAACATACCAGCAATGATGGGACCTATGATTACCCCAACGACGAATGCGGCGCCGATCGGTACGCCGAGGATGGCCATGGCGGTGGACCGTCGCTCGGGCTGAATGTGATCGGCGACCGTGGCAAAGGCCACCGAAATAATGGCGCCGCCGCCTTGGATCAGGCGGCCGGCGATCAAAACGCCGATTTGGATACCAGAGGGAAACCAGTGTGGCACTGCGCAGATAAAAGAGCCCAGGCTGAAAAGCGCCATGCCAAGGATCAAGACTTTGCGGCGGCCAATGCGGTCCGAAAGGCGGCCAAGCGGAATCTGAAGGACAGCCATGGTGAGGCCATAGCATCCAGAGGCAAACCCCACCAGAAAGCGCGAATGCGTGAAATGCAGCCCGTAAAGCGTAAAGACCGGGAGGACGAGGAAAAGACCCAGCATCCGCAGTCCGACCACGCTGGCCAGCGTCCCCAGTATCTTCTTCTGAAGGCTGGTGAATGGAACGCGGGCGGTTTTTGGTTTTTCGGCCATGTCGGAGCAGGGAAATCAAACTGCTGAAGAGTTCGTCAGGTTATCGGCGCAACCGGACAGGACCGCACTCTGCCTATCCGATGAACGGAGGGCGGATCACTGCCCCACGAACTCCGCTTTGACAGCCTGAGGGATGACGCCGGCCTGGAAGCCGCGGTCGAGTAAGGTTTGCACGGCCCGCCGGCCCTGTTCGCCGTAATCGAGTGTCCATTGGTTGACGTACATTGAAATAAAGTGTTCAGCCGTTGCGCGGTCGAGTCCCCGGGCAAAGTTCAATGCGTATTCCAGCGCTTCGTCCCGATGTTCGAGGCCATAGGCGATGCTTTCGTGAAGCAATTCATCCGCCCGGCGGATGACTTCCGGACCCAGCGCGCGCCGGATGACGTTTCCGCCCAGCGGCAGCGGCAATCCCGTTTCATTCTTCCACCAGACTCCCAGATCAACCTTCCGGGCAAGTCCGAAACTTCCGTAAGTTAACTGGCCCTCATGGATAACGACGCCGGCTTCCGCGTCTCCTTTGATCACCTTGTCCAGAATCTCGTCAAAGCGCGTCTCGACGGGCTCGAAATCGGGTTCGTAGAGGCAGAGCGCCAGATATGCCGTCGTCTTCCTGCCCGGGATTGCAATGCGTTTGCCTTTCAGGCTTTCTCCCTGGAGGGTGGCGCGGGTGACGATGATGGGCCCGTAGCCGTCTCCGAAGCTGGCGCCCGAAGACATCAGGATGTAACGGTCTGCCAGTTCCGCGTAGGCGTGAAATGAGACCGCCGTGATGTCGTAAATTTCCTCCCGGGCTTTCCGGTTGAGGGTCTCGATGTCTTCGAGCACGTGCGCGAAGTCCATGTTGCCGGTGGCGATCTTCTTCGTCGCCAGCGCGTAAAACATGAAAGCGTCATCGGAATCCGGGCTGTGGGCCAGGCGGAGATCGACGGTCGAAGCAGTCATCCTGGGGCTTTGTTCGGCAGAATTCTGGGGCATCATCACCCTTGTGTCGCTTTGGCGATAAACAGAAACAGCGATTTTAGCACAATGCTGAACTGCCCCTCAATCGCGCATGCCGTGCTGGCGAGCGCCTGGCCTTGCATTCCTGCCCGCCATTGACGAAAGGGCGCGCCAGGCTGAGGGATGTCAGGTCGCGATAACGGACGAGTGTTCGCTTTTGGCTTGGGTCTCGAACGAGTCTGAGTTTGAAGGGATGCGGGAAGCGCGAACGCTTCCGATGATCACCATCAGATTGGTCGCCAGGATGGTGGCAAAGGCCAAAGCGGGTAGAAAATTGAAGGTGCTGCCGCGGACCTGGACAACCTCAAGGGCGAGGACGACAGTGATCAGGCCGCGCGGCATGATCCAGAGAATCAGTTCGCGCTCCGGGGCGCGCAGACCGTTCCAGGACCAACTGCTGGCCTTCACCGCCAGCGCGCGCGCAAGGATCACGGCGCCCAGCACTCCCAGCACCTGGGGCAGGTAGTAGAGCAGCGCTCTCAACTCGACGACGGCGCCCAGAAGGACAAAGAAGAAAGTCCTGACCAGAAACGACAGCTCGGCGTGGAAGGTGAGCAACTGCGCATGGTGCTCCTCACCGGCGAATTTAAGCCCCAGTGAGTCCCTGATGACGTCCAGTTGGCCCCGCCGGACGTTGGCGAGGAAAATCCCAAAAAAGAAGACGGTGATCAATCCGCTGACCCCGACTTGCTCTGCCGCGGAATAGAGCAGAAGCACCACTGCGAGCGTCAGCGGGTTCCTGAAGCGGCGGTCCGAGACTTTCGGCAGAAGATATGACCACGCGACGGCCATGACGATGGCAAGCAAAAAGGATATGAATGCGACGTAAAGGAATTGGCCCAAAAAACGCGCCGCAATCAATTCCTTGCTGTGTCCGAGATCGATCAGGACGCCCACCGTGAGGATCGCAAACGTATCGCTGAGGGACGCGTCGAGCGTCATGATGACGCGCCCCGGCGTGCTGGTTTCAATTTGTTGCAAAACCGGCAGAGTAATGGAACTGCTGGTGCATCCCAGCACGGCGCCGACAATCAGGGCGGTCCTGGCGGGAATGTGCATGCTCCAGCGCATCACCAGGGCTATGGCGGCCAGGCTGAAGACATATGCCAGAAACGAAAGCAGCAGCCCGCCGGGAAAGTGGCGGAGCACCGTACGCAGGTCGAGCTCGAGGCCGCCCTCAAAAAGAATAAGGATAAAGGCCAGCGTGCCGAGCGTGTAGGTGATAGGTTCGAACTGGCTTCCCTTTACCAGGCCCAGGATCGGACCCAGGAGCACGCCCGTCACCATCAGCACAATGACGTCAGGGACGCGGGTGCGCCGGAAAAGCTGGCGGGCCACGAAGGCAAGCGCGGTCAGTGCTCCCAGCAACGCAAACAAGAGTGTGGTGCTCATAGCATGCCTGGCACGCTTTACCAGAGTCCGGAGAGGGTCCGCTGGCGCCCCGCGAAACCCCGCCGCCGGCCCAACCTGACATTCTCCCACAGTCCCGGCGAATCAAGGCCCTCCAACAAGGCTGATGAGGGATCCCCTCCGCCATCTGTGAGGCGAACGCGGCCGACGCCCGCCGCCGCGCGGCGCGCTAATCCGTCCGGGCGGTCCTCACCTTGACCGCCGCAAGCCGGCCCTTGCTTTTCTTGACATTACAGGCAGGTTTCCACAACAATGACGGATTGTCAACCGGCAGACTTGATTCGGAGTGGACCGGGGTCCTCAGAAACTGAAGGCAAGAAAGGCTGCAACCATGCGCTGGAGTCAGGTTTTCATCCCAACGCTTCGTGAAGTTCCGGCTGAGGCCGAAGCCGTGGGCCATCAACTCCTGTTGCGGGCGGGCTACATCCGCCAGGTTGCGGCGGGAGTGTACGCGCATCTGTACCTGGCCCAGCGGTCCTTTCTCAAAATCAAGCGGATCATTCGCGAGGAGATGAACCGGATCGGGGCACAGGAATTCTATCTGCCCGCGCTCAACCCGGCAGAGCTCTGGAAGGAATCCGGCCGCTGGGACTCCGTGGACGTGATGTTCAAATTCAAGGACCGGAACCTCCACGACATGTGTCTTGGCGTGACCCACGAAGAAGAAATGACGAACATTGCGCGAAGCGAGCTGCGATCGTACAAGCAACTACCGCAAATCTGGTACCAGATTCAGGAAAAATTCAGGGACGAGCCGAGGCCCAAGTCCGGCCTGTTGCGTTTGCGTCAGTTCATGATGAAAGATTCCTATTCATTTGACCTCGACGAAGCGGGCCTGGATGCGAGTTACGACAAGCATGTGGATGCTTATCACCGCATTTTCAGGCGCAGCGGCCTGCGATATTTGCATGTGGACGCCTATTCCGGAATGATGGGTGGCAAAGTTTCCAGCGAATTCACCGCGCCGGCCGAGTCGGGCGAAGACTGGATTGCACAAAGTGATTGCGGCTACGCTGCCAACCTCGAGAAGGCCGAAGGGCGCGCCGTTCCCGTCGAAGATCCTGCGGGTGATATGGCTATGGAGTCTTTCCCGACTCCGGGACAGAAAACAATTGATGATCTGGTCAAGTTTACGGGCGAGCCGGCCTCGCGGATGATTAAGACTTTGGTTTACGTTGTCGAGAGTAAACCTATGGTTCTATTGCTGCGCGGCGATCACACGCTGAGCGAAACCAAGCTGGCTTCGGTGCTGGGCACTTCGGTGTTCCGCCCTGCCACGCCAGGGGAAGCGTTTGAACTGCACGGAGCCAACCTGGGGTCGCTGGGGCCGGTGGGAATTAAGGGCGCCAGGATTGTGGCAGACCTTGCACTTGAGTCGCGCCGCGGTTTGATCACTGGGGCGAACCGGGACGACACGCACCTGAAAAACGTCGTGCCGGGCCGAGACTTTGCCGCCGAGTATGCAGATCTGCGCGCGGTCCAGGCTGGGGACCTTTGTATTCAATGCGGCAAACCACTGCGGCTGACCAAGGCAATCGAACTCGGGCACGTTTTCAAGCTCGGACGCCGCTATTCGGAGACCCTGCACGCCACGGTGTTGGACGCGAACGGCAAGGAAGTTCCGCTGGTCATGGGGTCATACGGCATCGGCGTCGAGCGCATCCTCGCCGCTGCTGCGGAACAGAACCACGACGTGGATGGATTGTTCCTGCCGCGGGCCATTGCTCCGTTTGACGTTATTTTGACCGCCGCCAACATGGACGACCCGGGCGTGAGAGCAGGCGCGGAAAATATCTACAAGCAATTGCAGGGGCTTGGCTTGGACGTTCTATTTGATGACCGGGAAGAAAGACCGGGGGTTAAATTCAAGGACGCCGACCTGATTGGCGTGCCGCACCGCATCACGCTGGGCAAGAAAAAGCTTGCCCTTGGCCTGGGCGAAATCTATGATCGCTCGACAAAGCGGGTTCACGATGCTAACCTTGACTCGTTGGCGGTCGCGCTGCGGGAACGCTTAGAGGGCCGGAATTAATGAGGATTGCATAATTGAGTGACGGACTTTCGTAGCGCCGGTCCCGCCAGGCGCGACTGGGCCTCAAAATTGCCGCCGGGACGGCGGCGCTACAAACGACTCGGCCATGGACGCCGCCGTTCGCCAACCACAACCGTGGCCTGAGGACTTTCAGGCGGAAATTTATTCAAGAGCCGAGTCTCTGGGGCTGCCCATGGAACGTCAGGACATAAAGGTTTCAGTCGGCCGAACGATTACGATTGACCTCAGGTATGAGGTTGACGTCAACCTGAGAATCTACACGCTCCCTCTCCATTTCACCCCATCGGCGAAGAACAGCAACACCTAACCCGTGAGCCGCCGCTCGAAGTCATCAATCCGGAAGTCCTTACCGCCCCGAGTGCAGGGCTGGCTATCCCATTTTCAGAGACTGCTTCTGTGGCAAAAGCTGGCGCTGGCCGGCGGAGTGCTGGCGTTGCTCGTTGCCGTGCTGGCTTACACCTACTTTTACGTGCATTTCTCGCACATGATCGACGCCCGGCTCAGCGGAGACGTTTTTAACCACGCTTCCCTGGTGTATGCTGCGCCCACTCCGGTGGAAGTTGGCGAGCGCGCTACTCCGGAAGGGTTTGCGGCCAGGCTGCGAAGGGCGGGTTACACCACGGGCGCCGCAGAGTCGCATTTCGGCAACTACGAAATGGGAGCCAGCCGCCTGGTAGTCAAGCCCGGCCCCGAATCTTTCTTTCATGGCCCGGTAATGCAGGAGGAGCCTGCAACACTGACTTTCAAGGGCGGGCGGCTGGCCTCGATTGCGCCCCTTCAGGGCGGCGCGCCGCTGCGGAATTACTGGCTGGAGCCGGAAGTCATCACCACGCTTTTCGGCAGCAACCGCTCCAAACGCCGGATCGTAAGATACCAGCAGCTTCCCAAAGACCTGGTCGATGCGGTCGTCGCGGCAGAGGACCACACCTTTTTCACGCACCACGGAATCAACCTGCTCCGTATGTTTTCGGCTGCGGTTGCCGATCTGCGCGCAGGCCGGATGGCGGAAGGCGGCAGTACCCTGACGATGCAATTGGCGCGGAATTTTTTCCTGACGCCGCAGCGGACCATCCGCCGCAAGCTGCAGGAAATTTTCCTCGCCATGCTGCTCGAACACAGACTTGGCAAAGAACAGATTTTCGATTTTTACGCCAACGAGATCTACCTGGGGCAGAGCGGAAGTTTTTCGATTTACGGTTTCGGAGAAGCGGCGAATGCCTACTTCAACAAGAACGTCTCTTCCCTGACCCTCCCGGAAGCTGCGCTGCTGGCTGGCATCATCCGCGGCCCCAATTATTATTCCCCGTACCGGCATGAAAAGCGCGCGACGGAGCGCCGCAATCACGTCCTGGACGAGATGGCCTCGGGCGGTTTCATCAGCAAGGCGCAGGCCCGGGAAGCTTCGGCGGCCCCGCTCGGTCTGGCGCCTGAAAACGTGGGAGGCAACCATGCCCCCTATTTCGTGGACATGGTCCAGGATGAGCTTCTTTCCCATTTTTCCGAGCAGCAGTTGCTTTCGCAAAGTTACCGGATCTACACCACGCTCGATCCGGATTTACAGCGCTTGGCCTCGGAAGCGGTTGTTACGGGCATGGAGGAGGTTGACAAGCGGATTTCCAGAATGCGCCACCCTCCACCGCAGCCGCCCAACGGCCCCAAAGAGCCCCAGGCGACACTGGTGGTCCTTGATCCCCACACGGGAGCCATCCGGGCGCTGGTGGGAGGGCGCAACTACGCCCAGAGCCAGTTGGACCACGCGCTGGCACATCGGCAGCCGGGCTCGTCGTTCAAGCCTTTTGTTTATGCCGCAGCCTTGAACTCCGCCATCGATGGCTCTCAGCCACTGGTTACTCCGACCACCCTGTTGATGGATGAACCGACCACGTTCCAGTTCGGCGACCAGGTCTACGAGCCCAGGAACTACAAGGATGAATATATGGGTATGGTTACGGTCCGGGACGCCCTGACCCATTCCTTGAATGTGGCGACGGTGCGGCTGGCGGAGATGGTCGGCTACGAGAAGATCAGGGACCTGGCGATGGCCGCAGGCATTAACCAGTACATCAAAGCGACACCCGCCATTGCGCTCGGGGCCTATGACGTGACACCGTTGGAGATGGCCGGGTCATACACGATTTTTTCCAATTCCGGCGCCTATGAGCAGCCTCGATCAATCCTTCTGGTGAACAGCGCCGACGGCCAGGCGATTTATCGGGTCCCGGAAGTTTCGCGTCAGGTGCTGGACCCCCGCATCAGCTTTTTGATGGTCAGTTTGATGGAAAGCGTGATCAACGAAGGCACCGGAGCGGGCGTCCGGGCGCGAGGATTCGCGCTGCCGGCGGCGGGCAAGACCGGCACTTCGAATTCCTACCGCGACGGCTGGTTTGCGGGATTCACGTCAAATCTTTTGGCGGTGGCCTGGGTGGGTTATGATAATGACCAGGCATTAGACCTGTCGGGCGCTACCTCGGCGCTACCTGTGTGGACGGCATTTATGAAAAACGCCACCAGGCTTCCGGACTATGACGACGTTCAGCCCTTCACTGAACCGCCGGGGATCGTGAGCGTCCCCGTGAATGATCAGGGCCAGCTTATAGCCTCAAACTCTACAGACAAGGTCCATGACGAGTTCTTTATTCAGGGGACCGAGCCCCATTCCGAAAACCCGATTGAACGGATCGGCGGAATCCTGGGACGGATTTTTCATCCGGACAGCAAGTCGGCGGCCCAGGCCGCACAGGGCGTGACGCAAGGGCCGTCCATGCCGCCCTCCGTCCCTCCGCAACCGCCGAATCAGCAGACCGGGCAGGCGGACAATTCCGGCCAATCGCCTCGCCAGACGCAGAAAAAAGGCGGCCTCCTTCACAGGTTTTTTTCCATTTTCAAGAGTGGAGATTCGAAAGAGCAACCGAAACAGCCTTCGACC
The DNA here is from genome assembly GCA_035712365.1 of Terriglobia bacterium. Classification (NCBI taxonomy): domain Bacteria; kingdom Pseudomonadati; phylum Acidobacteriota; class Terriglobia; species Terriglobia bacterium. The sequence continues at coordinate 97,989 of DASTAW010000021.1, read as the reverse complement.
AGCACGCCGCAGCAATAGGGTGTGGCCACCCGGCGCCGGGAGGGTGAACCATGACACGGGTGAACTCGATTCGAACAATGGGCGCCCTGATTGGGGTCCTGGTCGCGCTGGGCGTTGCGAGTGGCTGGGCGCAGGACCAGCACATCCGGCCGTCAGAGCAATCCGGGAATTTACGGCCGACATCTGAAAAGGGCGTCAACCTTACTGAAGAAGAATGGGGCGACCTCTACATGGCGCGGAAGACCTACGACGCAGCCATTGATCACTATTCCCTAGCTATCAATTCCCACAAGGATTCGCCACAGGACAAGGCAGAAGTTGCTTTGCTCTACAACAAGCTGGGAATCTGCTTCCAGCAGAAGCTCGATTATGGAAAAGCCCGCAAGGCATATGACAATGCAATTCGGATGGACAAAACACTCGCGCAAGCCTGGAATAACCTGGGCACAACTTATTACCTGGACAAGCGCGCGAAGAAGTCCATCAAGTACTATCGCCGGGCCATCAAGCTGAAGCCGGAGGGGCCTTCCTTTCACTTGAACCTGGGGACCGCCTATTTCGCCCGCAAGAAATACCAGGAAGCCTCGAGTGAGTACCGGACGGCGATCCAACTTGATCCTGACGTTCTGACAAGGAGCGCGGGCGCAGGTACAGCAATTGAGACCCGGCATGTTGACGCCAAATACTATTTCTACCTTGCCAAAATCTTCGCCTCGATGGGCAACCCCGTCGAGGCGGTCCGCTATCTCGAGCACGCCATGGAAGAGGGTTTCACGGACCGGAAACGCATTCTTGACGACCCCGATTTCCAGAAGATCAGCAAATACCCCGCATTCATTACTCTGATGAATAACCCTCCCGTTGCAATCAAGGATTGAATTCGGTGCTGCACGGAGGCGGTCTGCGGGCGGAAATGTGCCGGTTGCCTTCGAGCGATGTGTGGCGGATGCTATAATGGCGACCGTTGGTCTGGCTGAGAAACATGAAGCAGTTCTGCATCGGGTCCATCATCTGGTTACTGTTCGCTGGGGTGGCATTGCAAGCCGCGCCGCCGAGAGTGGTCCTGGTGTTCCCGCTAGAAAACATGAGCGGAAACGCAAGCCTGGGGTGGATGTCCGAAGGACTGGCGGAGCTGATAGGAACCCGGTTGTCGTCCTCCTCCCGATGCATTCTTGAGCGCAGCGAACGTAATGACGCCTATGAACAGCTCGGGCTTGCCACTCAGACGCCGCTCACCCTCGCCAGCCAGTACAAAGTAGCCCGCCTGCTGGGCGCCACGGTCGCCGTGGTAGGACACTTTACTCTGGCCGGAGACCAGCTCACGACACAGGCGCAATGGCTTGACGTTCCAAAGCTGACCCTCTCCCACCCTGTTACGGTTGCCGGCAAGCTGACGGACCTGGATGCGCTGGAAACCCGCCTGGCCTGGGAGCTCTTGCGAGCTCAGTCCGGCGAACCGGCGCCGGCGACAGAGGAAGAATTCAGCAACCGGTTTCCTCCGGTCCGCCTGGGCGCTTTTGAGAGCTACATTCGAGGAATGTTATCCACGGACCTCAAGACTCGGGTTAATTTTTTGAGGGAGGCGGACCGTCTCGATCCCCGTGACCACCGAGCTGCGGTTGCGTTGGGAGAGTATTATTTTGACCAGGAGGCTTACGCGGATTCAGCCCGATGGCTTCAACTGGTGAATTCCGGTGACCGCGACTACGCCGAGTCGCTGTTTTTACTGGGCGTTGATGAGTATTCTTTGGGCCACAGCGCGTCTGCGGCGGCTGCTTTTAACAAGCTTTCAGTTATGCTTCCACGGGGTGAAGTTTTCAATAATGTCGGCGTGGTGGAATTCCGCGCAGGCCACTATGACAAGGCCCTGAAGGACTTTGAGCACGCCGTCCAGGGAGACCAGACGGATTCCGATTATGCTTTCAACATGAGTCTGGCCCTCTGGCAGTTGAAAAAATATCAGGCGGCTTCGACTTATCTCCAGAAGGCTCTGGCGCAGGATGGGGATGACCTGGAGACGCACGTCCTTATGGCGCAAGTGGCGGGTGAATTGGGTGAAGCTGAGACCCGCCAGAACGAGCTGGACTGGATTTCCGGGCACAACACGGATTCCTCCGATGATCCTCCGGGAGATCATCAGACAGCACGGCCGGCCCCTGACCCATCGCCGCGAATTGAGAAAGAATACGACGCCAAATCGTTTCATCTGCTCCCGCTCGAGAACGCGCGCGTCGCCCAGGCCAGCAGGGAGAAACTTGCGGCCCCGGAAGTTCCGGCTGCCGGACAAGCCCGCCTGAAGCAGGGTCTCGACCTGCTTGCGGCGGGGAGTTTGTTTGAGGCGGAGCGCGAATTGGTCCAGGCGGTGGTCCTGCTTCCGCATAGCAATGAAGCTCACGAGGCTCTCGGAGAGGCGTATGAACGCGAGGGCAAACACACGCTGGCGGCGGCGGAGTTTGAATCCTCGCTGAAGGAAAAGGATTCATTCGCCGGACATCTGTGGCTGGCGCGGGTCTATGTGTCCCTCGAACATCTGGGACCGGCATTGAACGAGGCCCAGGCCGCTCAGCGGCTCGATCCCGGCAACACCGAGGCCAAAGAACTGGCGGACCGGATCCAGGCGCAATTGTCCGGCCACCGAGACAAACCTTGAGAACGACATTCTCCAAGCCAGCTCTGATGAAAGCGATTCTGCTGACCGCGGCCTTTGCGGTCTCGACGCTCAACGCTGCCCAACCCCCTCCCGTGGTTGTGCAGATCGATTTGGACGGAGTTGTACAGGCCGTGAGCGCGGATTATGTCGTTCGCGGGATCCAATATGCAAACCAGACCGGAGCCAGCGCCATCCTGCTGGTATTGAGCACGCCCGGCGGGCTGGGAGATTCCATGCGTGACATCGTTAGCGCCGTGATGAACTCGCGCGTGCCGGTGATCACTTATGTTTATCCCTCTGGAAGCCGCGCCGCTTCGGCAGGTTTCTTCATTTTGCTCTCGGGCGATATCGCCGTGATGGCCCCCGGGACCAACACAGGAGCTGCGCATCCTGTGATGATCGGCGGAATGGGAGGAGGGAAGACCGAAGAAGCCAAGATCCTGAACGATGCCGCCGCGTTCATGCGTTCGATCGCAGACACGCGGAGGCGGAATGAAAAAATGGCCGAGGATGGCGTCCGGCAGAGCATATCGCTCACCGACCAGGAGGCCCTGAAGAACAATCTCATCAATGCCGTGGCCAGCAGCCCACGCGATATTTTCGATGAGTTTGACGGCAAAACCATCAGGCGCTCGGATGGCTCTCAAACGGTTTTGAAGCTGGCGGGCGCCCGAATTGTTCATTATCAGATGCCCTGGTTCAAACGACTCCTTTCCTGGGTATCGAATCCCAACATTGCATTTATTCTGGGCGCCATCGGCGTGCTGGGTTTGTACGTGGAGTTTACCCATCCCGGCGGAGTTTTGCCGGGGGTGGCGGGCGCCATTGCGCTGGTCCTGTCGCTGTTCGGCTTCCACCTGATGCCGATCAATTATGCAGGCGTCGCGCTCATTCTGATCGGACTGGCGCTGTTTGGGCTTGAGGCGACCTACTCTTCGCACGGCATTCTGGCCACGGGTGGAATTGCCGCCCTGGTTTTCGGCTCGATGATCCTTATCAATTCGCCGTGGCCCGGCGCGCGAATCTCTCTGACCACTATCCTGGGCGTCGCCTTGCCGCTGGCGGCCATCACCATTGTCCTGACCCGCTTCGCATGGAAAGCGATAAAGAGCAAGGCGGTCACGGGTGAAGAGGGCCTGGTGGATTCGATTGGGGTCGCACGTACCGATCTGAACCCGGAGGGCAAGGTGCTGGTTCACGGGGAATTGTGGGATGCGCGGGCTGAACAGCACATTCCGCCCGGCGGCCGTGTCAGGGTTCGAAAAGTCGAGGGGCTTACATTGCATGTTGAGCCTGCGGAAGAATCCCGGTAGACTGTCCAGAACTGGAGCTGATGGCCTGCCCTGACTCTTTGGAGACACGGGCCGCGCCATGGCAGCGGGAACCTTGAGAACAGCCCCTTTTGTTCCGTAGACGAAAGGGAAGGAGGAGAGATGGGCTATATAGTTGCCGCCGTGATCGTTTTCTTCTATGCCGTTTCCTGCTTGACTGTCCTCAGGGAATATGAGAGGGCGGTGGTGTTTCGGCTGGGCCGGGTGCAGCAGCCCGACAAAGGTCCGGGGCTGATCTGGCTCTGGTGGCCTATCGATAAACTCGTCAAGATCTCGCTGCGGATCGAGACCTGGGACGTTTCACCGCAGGACATCATTACGCGCGACAACATCTCCGTGAAGGTCAATGCAGTCCTCTTCTACCGCATTATCAACGCCCAGAAGGCGGTGATCGAGCTGACCAACTTTCGCTATTCCATCGAGCAGCTTGCCGCCACCACGCTGCGGGCGGTGTTGGGCGAGGTCGAGCTTGACGATTTGCTTTCCCAGCGGGAAAAACTGAACCTGCGCCTGCAGAATATTATTGATGAACAGACGGAGGCTTGGGGCATCAAGGTGACCCAGGTCCAGGTGAAACAGGTCGACATTCCGCAGGAGATGCAGCGGGCGATCGCACGGCAAGCCGAGGCAGAACGGGAACGCCGCGCGAAAATCATTAACGCCGATGGAGAATTTCAGGCTTCACAAAAACTTGCGGACGCGGCCAGGATTCTGGCGGTAGAACCTGTCACCATTACCTTGCGGTATCTCCAGACTCTGTCAGAGTTGGGGACGGAGAAGAACACGACAATCGTGTTCCCGATACCCGTGGAGCTTCTGTCCCTCCTGATGCAAAAAGCGAATGTATCGCCGAACGCCCAGAGCTCCGGGGGGATTAAATCAGACGAGTCGTAATTTGCGAGCGGACGGAGAGATATGGTCAAAGCAAATGATTATTTTCGGGATGAGAAAGGCGCCTCGGGCCGCCAGTTGGTTCTGATGTTCCTGGCAGCAGTTGCAGTGTGTGCCGTATTTTTTTCACTCGGCTTTGTGGTGGGATACAATCACGCTCCTTCAAAAGGGGCCCCTGTCGCAGAAAATGTAAGCCCGTCAGGCGACGTCCCTCCCACGTTGAATCACACTGCCGTCGGCTCGGACGCGGCCTCGCCACAGAACGTGCAGACGGAGAGCATCAACCCAATGCCAGCCTCCGTTCTTCCGCCGGAGCATCCTCAACCCTTGACTCCGGAACCCGCAGAGCAGGAACAGTCGCTGGACGTCAATCCTACGAAGAAGGCCGTTCCAAAGACTGTTGTAGCAAAGAGCAAACCCGTCGCGGTCCCGCGGAGCCGGCCAGTGACATCGGCCCCAACCATCTCGAGCTCTCACTTTGCCGTTCAAGTGATGGCGTCAAGGACCCGGTCTGACGCAGAAAACCTTGTTAACCTACTGAAATCCCGAGGCTACCCCGTCTATATTCAAACTCCAGAGCAGGCCCGCAGCCGAGACAAACTTTATCGCGTCCAGGTGGGGCCGTTCGTAACCCGTGTAGCTGCCGACACTACTCGAGACAAACTGGAAGGGGAGGGCTTCCGGCCATTTGTCGTACACTGAGCAGCCCGAGATTGGGCCTGTCACATGCCTCGCCAGAGGCCGACCGTTCTCTGCCCTATCAAACATGTTCCAAATTGGGACACTTTTATTCGGTGGGGAATGATCGGTAGCAACTTATCCCCAGCAATCTGGTTCAAGAAGACTTCGGTTCGATACGCGGCGAGCTGTTTCAGCGGCTTGCTGCTCTTTGCCTGTTTTCCCTTAGTCAACTGGAACAATCTGGTGTGGGTGGCGTGCCTGCCCCTGTTGATGGCGTCCATCGCTGAAAGGCGCTCGTGGCACGGCTTCTGGCTTGGGTATCTGGCGGGCGCCGTCTTCCTTTCGGGTAGCTGCTACTGGTTTGTGGGCGTGATGCAGGGCTATGGCAACCTTAATTCCGTGGTTGCGGCAGGGATCCTTATTCTATTTGTAATTGTATTTTCAACGTTTTATGGTGTTTTTGGGTTGTTGGAAACCACCGTGGCCCGGCGATCGGTTGGTGCGGCGCTGATCCTGAGCCCGTTCCTGTGGGTTGCGTTGGAGCTGGCAAGGACCTATCTGGTTACCGGCTTTCCATGGAATTTGCTTGGATATGCGGTTCGCCCCGAAGGACTGCAGCAGGTGGCATCGGTCACTGCGGTATATGGCCTGTCTTTTCTGGCTGTTGCAACCAGCGCTCTGGTTGTTTGGGCGATGCTGAAGCCCGGTCGGCGAGTGTCCCTGATGACCCTGGCTGTCTGGGTAGCGGTTCTTCTGGCCGGCAACTGGCTGCTCGATCCCCCAACGCCGAGGACTGAGCCCAACCTCGCGCTGCTGGTCCAACCCAACATTCCCTTGGGTGAAGCCGCCATGGATGCCTGGATGCCATGGACGAATCCGGCGCCGCTCGAAAGCCTTGTTTCGGACAGCCTTGAAGCCGTGCGTGAGGCTGGTCCAACGGCTGCAACCCCGCCGCTGCTAGTCTGGCCAGAGACTTCCGCACCATTTCTTTATGGCCGTGACCCAGTCTTTCGCGGAGCGCTCCAGAGCATGGCAAAACAGGCGCGCGCGTACGTCATCAGTGGGACGGTCACCTTTTTAGGGCCGGGTTCTTCGCGGCCACAGAACTCGGCCGTCCTGCTCGGGCCAGGCGGCAATTTACTCCTGCACTATGCTAAAATTCATTTAGTGCCCTTTGGCGAATACGTGCCGTGGTGGGCATTTCCGGGGAAGGTCGGGAAAATCACGGCCGAAGTGGGCGATTTTGTTCCGGGAAAATCCGTTGAGGTGGCCAGGACCCCGGAAGGCGCAATCGGCATTTTCATCTGCTACGAGGCCATTTTCCCCCAGTTGGTGCGGAAATTTGCCGCTAAGGGGGCCGGCGTCCTGGTTAATATTTCTGATGACGGCTGGTATGGCGACTCATCGGCGCCTTTTCAACATTTTGAGATGGCGCGTTTTCGCGCAATCGAGAATGGGCGGTTCGTGCTGCGTGGCACCAACGATGGCATCACGGCAATCATTGACCCTTACGGCAGGGTCCGGAAAGAGATTCCGCGGAAGCAGTTCGGAATCCTGACCGGCCATTTCCGTTACCTGGCGAAGAAGACGTTCTACACCGAATACGGTGACGTTTTTGCCTGGCTGTGTGTTGCGGTGGCGGCGGGAATAATTGTCGCGCTGCTCGCGCTGCCGGGTTTTCGGCGCGCCGAGCCGCCTGGAATCCAGAAGTCTTGAGGAGTAATCGTGATTGAAGAACTGGCGAGAGAATTTGACGAACTAAAGCATCGAGTCCAGGAACTTCGGAGTTTTCTTTGACGCCGCCGGACAACGCCGCGAACTGGAAGCCATCGAGAAGCAGATAGCTCGCCCCAATTTCTGGGAAGACCAGCAGAATTCTCAACCAATCCTCGCGCAACGCAAGCGACTGGAGTCGGCCATTCGCTCGGATGAACGCCTGGGCTCGAAGTTATCTGACCTTGAAGCCTACTTTGAACTGGCCGGGGAAGGCGAGAGCGTGTTGCAGGAGATCCGCGGTGAAATGGACTCTCTGCGCGCCGAGGTGGACCAGTTGGAAACCACCAGCCTTCTGCCCAGTGAAAACGACCAGTTGAACGCTATTGTGACCATCCATCCAGGGGCGGGTGGAACGGAATCGCAGGACTGGGCGGAAATGCTGTTGCGCATGTACCGGCGATGGGCTGAGCGTCACAACTTCAAATTCACGCTGAATGATTACCAGCCCGGCGAAGAAGCGGGGCTGAAGTCAGCAACCTTCACGGTGACGGGCGATTATGCCTACGGCCTGCTGAGCGCGGAGAGCGGCGTGCATCGCCTCGTCCGCATCTCGCCGTTTGACCAGGCTGCGCGCCGGCACACCTCATTCGCGTCGGTGTATGTAAGCCCGGAAATCGACGACACCATCGACGTTGAAATCAAGCCTGATGAATTAAGGGTTGATACGTACCGCTCCTCGGGGAAGGGTGGCCAGCACGTCAACACCACCGATTCCGCCGTGCGCGTTACGCACATTCCCACAGGAATTGTGGCGCAGTGCCAGAACGAGCGGTCGCAGCATCGCAACCGCGAGATGGCCATGAAGTTTCTCCGCTCGCGGCTCTACGCCCTGGAGCTTCAAAGGCGGCGGGAGGCGGCGCAGAAGCTGGAGGATTCCAAGGGCGAAATCGCCTTCGGCAATCAGATTCGTTCCTATGTGCTGCATCCTTATCGGCTGGTGAAGGACCATCGCACCAAGTTTGAGGTCGGCGACACTGACCGCGTACTCGACGGCGATATTGATGCCTTTATCCGGGCCTATCTGACATCGCGGCGGGCCGTGGCAAAGGCGGGGTAGCAGCACTGCGACGCCGGATGTGAGATTGAGCACTTGCTGGTTGTAAAGGTCTGATCGGACGACTAGTCCGAAAAGCGGCGGCCCGCTGCGGTAGATTAAAAAACGGCAGAGAAGGGCGGGAAGCGATCCTGTGAGTAACCTGTCGGCTTTTGGACTTTTCGCAGTGACGGCTATGCTGGTCTGCTACGGGCTCGAGAAGCGGAGCCATTGGTTTATCCTGGCATTTGCCGCTTCGTGCCTGATGGGTTCGATCTATGGATTTCTCCAGGGCGCGTGGCCGTTCGGCATTGTGGAGTCTGTATGGTCGCTGGTTGCCCTGCGGCGCTGGTGGATGGAGAAGGCCTCGACGCTGCTCGATAGCAGCCATAGCTTATCGAGTCCGGCCCGTTGATGAAAGAAATGAATTATTACTGAGGATTGCAAAATATGGTGACAAGCTCGTTTGTAGCGCCGCCGTCCCGGGGGCAATTTTCAGGGTCGGCAAGATGCCGGCGCTACGGAAGTCCTGGCGGCGCTACGGACTGTTGGGCCCTGCAAAAGCGCAGTTGGCTGACTGGGAGCGGGTTCCGAGCATCAAACGGTTGACGGTTCCAAACTCGCTGTGCTAGCGTTGGATGTTTGCACTGTGCGGGATATTTTTGCATAACGGAAGGAGACCCACGTGCCTGGGCTTGAGCATCACTACTTCTTTACTTCCGAGTCGGTGACGGAAGGGCATCCCGACAAAGTGTGCGATCAGATTTCCGACGCGGTGCTTGACGCCGTGCTGGCGGCGGACCCGAAGGGCCGTGTTGCCTGCGAGTCGATGGTCAAAGACGCAGACGTCTACGTGATTGGCGAGGTGACTACCAGCGCCAAGCTGGACATCGAACGTCTGGTGCGTGACACCGTCCTCTCCATTGGCTACACAGATCCCGAAGGCGGATTTACCTCGGACAATTGCAAGGTCCATGTGAATCTGACGCGGCAAAGCGGCGACATCGACATGGGCGTTTCAACCGGCGGCGCGGGCGACCAGGGCATGATGTTCGGCTACGCCTGCGACGACACCGAGGAACTGATGCCGCTGCCCATCACCCTGGCCCAGAAGCTCTGCCTGCGGCTGGCGGAAGTTCGAAAGAAGAACATTCTGGATTTCGTCCGCCCTGACGGGAAGTCTCAGGTGACGGTCGAATACAAGGACCACAAACCTTTGAGGGTGGATGCCGTGGTGGTTTCCACCCAGCACTCCGCCAGCGTTTCGAACGAGACGCTGCGCGAAGGGATCATCCAATGCGTCATCAGGCCGGTGATCCCGTCCGCCATGATGGACGCCAATACCAAGTACCACATCAATCCTACAGGGCGCTTTGTAACCGGCGGGCCAGTGGGCGATTCCGGCCTGACGGGAAGAAAGATCATTGTTGACACCTACGGCGGGTGGGCGCGCCACGGAGGCGGCGCTTTCTCCGGGAAAGATCCCACCAAGGTGGACCGCTCGGCCGCCTACATGGCCCGCTACATCGCCAAAAACATTGTCGCCGCCGGTCTGGCAACCCATGCGGAAGTTCAGCTTGCCTACGCCATTGGAGTGGCAGAGCCGGTGTCCGTGCTGGTGGATACCTTTGGCACGGGAAAAGTGGAAAACGGGCGGCTGGTTGAACTGGTCCGCAAGCATTTCAAACTGTCGCCACGGGGTATCATCGAATCGCTCGATCTGCTCCGGCCGGTTTACAGAAAGACAGCAGCTTATGGCCACTTTGGACGGCTCGATCCGGAGTTTGCCTGGGAGCGGACCGACAAGGCTGCGATTTTACGGAAGGAGAGTGGCTTGTAATGCCTGTGACCAATAAGATCACTCACGACGTCAAGGATTTGGGTCTGGCCGCCAAGGGCAAAACGCGCATCGAGTGGGCCGGCCAGTGGATGCCGGTCCTGAAGCTGATTCAGGAACGGTTTTTGAAGGAGAAGCCCCTCAAAGGGCTCAAGATTGCCGCCTGCCTGCACGTCACCACTGAGACAGCGAACCTGGGCATCACGCTTCGCGATGGCGGAGCCGACGTTGTTCTCTGCGCATCGAACCCACTGAGCACTCAGGACGACGTGGCGGCCTCTCTTGTGCAGGACTATCAGATACCTGTCTTCGCCATCAAGGGCGAGGGCAATGACACTTATTACTCCCACATTCAATCCGCCCTCGAGCACCGGCCGCACATCACCATGGATGACGGCGCGGACCTGGTGACGACCATCCTGACCAAGGGCAAGGAACTGATCCCGGACATCATCGGCGGAACGGAAGAGACCACCACCGGCGTTATTCGCCTGCGCGCCATGGCGAAGCAGGGCGTGCTGAAGTATCCCATCGTCGCCGTGAATGATGCCGACACCAAGCACCTGTTTGACAATCGCTACGGAACGGGGCAATCGACGGTGGATGGCATTGTCCGCTCGACGAACATTCTGCTGGCCGGCGCGGTGGTGGTGGTTGCCGGTTACGGATGGTGCGGGCGCGGCTTTGCCATGAGGGCGCGTGGCCTGGGCGCTGATGTAATCGTGACGGAAATCAATCCCACTCGCGCGCTGGAAGCCCGGATGGATGGCTTCCGGGTTATGCCGATGAGCGAAGCGGCGAAGACTGGCCAGGTGTTTGTGACACTCACCGGCGACAAGTCGGTGCTGAGGAAGGAACACTTTGAGTTGATGAACGATGGCGCCACGATTGCCAATTCCGGACACTTCAACGTGGAAATCGACATTCCGGAGCTGGAAGAGCTTGCCACTTCCAAGCGCCCAGTCAGAGAGTTTGTCGACGAATATGCGATGGCGGACGGCCGCAAAATATATCTGCTGGGCGAAGGCCGATTGATCAACCTGGCGGCGGCTGAGGGGCATCCTGCCGCCGTGATGGACATGAGCTTTGCCGACCAGGCGCTTTCCGTCGAGTACCTTGCCAAAAACAGCAAGGACCTGAAACCCGATGTCTATCCCGTTCCCACCGACCTTGACGAGATGGTCGCCAAGCTGAAGCTGGAGTCGATGGGCATCCAGATTGACACTCTGACCCCGGAACAGGTGGCTTACCTGGCATCCTGGTCTGAAGGGACCTAATCTGCCGGCCCTGGAAAATGCCACCGGGACGGCGGCGCTACAAACAACGCGGCAGGACTGCTGCCTGTGATGGCTTTGCTGTTCACCTTTCCCGTCAATTTACAGTCCATGATTCTTTGCAGGAAACCGGACCAAAAATCGAGAAAGCTCGGCTGATTAGTAAACGCCAGGGGACCAGCAGCCCCTTCCTGGAACAGGTTTGCGCGATGGAAAATTTCGGAGCTCTGGCGCTCGACGCAGCCACATCGCAGGGCGCAACTTACGCTGACGCCCGCGTGATGGACATTCGCCAGCGATATCTTTCCACCAAGGACGGCAAAACAGCACAGGTGAGAGAATCGGAGTCGCTCGGCCTGGGAGTACGGGTGATTGTGGACGGCGCCTGGGGCTTTGCCTCCACCGACGATCTCTCCCGCCAGGGCATCCTCGCCGCCGGACTTAAGGCGGTGGAGATTGCCAGGGCCAGCGCGCTGGCAAAACGCCAGGATGTTCAACTCGCTCCGGAAGCAAAGACCGTGGACCAGTGGGAAGGCCCCTGCCGGATTGATCCTTTTTTGATTCCCGTGTCAGGCTGCCTGGACCTGATGTTGAAAATCGATGCCGAGCTGCGCAGGGTGAAGAACATCACTCTCGCGGAAGTGGCGATGGACTTCCACCGCATCGATCAGCTTTTTGTTTCGAGCAACGGCTCGGAAATCCGGCAGATCAAAAATCAGACCGGCGCCGGATTCGTGGCCACGTCATTTGACGGGACGGAAATCCAGCGGCGGTCTTATCCGAACTCGTTTGGCGGGCAATACCAGACTAAAGGTTACGAATTGATCGAGGAGCTGGACTTGCTGGGCAACGCTCCGCGCATTGCCGAGGAAGCGGCGGCATTGCACGCCTGCGACCAATGTCCGGCAGGTGAACGGGACATCATCCTGGGGAGCTCTCAGGTGGGGCTGCAGATTCATGAGTCGATCGGTCACCCCATCGAGCTTGACCGCGTGCTGGGAACGGAAGCGAATTTTGCGGGCATGAGTTTTCTGACGCTCGACCAGCTCGGCACTCTCAAGTACGCTTCAGACATTGTGAACGTGGTTGCCGATGCCACGCCTGCGCACGGGCCGGGCCTCGGCACATTCGCCTATGATGACGAGGGCGTGCCGGCGAACAACACTCCGATTATCACGGCAGGGCTCTTCACCGGTTATCTGACTTCACGCGAAACCGCGGCGGCGATCGGCCAGGAACGCTCCAATGGAAGCATGCGGGCCGAAGGCTGGAACAGGATCCCGCTGATCCGCATGACCAACGTCAGCCTGCTTCCGGGCCAGGGCAAGCTTGAAGATCTGATCGCCGATACCGACGACGGAATTTACATGGAAACCAACCGGAGCTGGTCCATTGATGACCGCCGCTACAATTTTCAGTTTGGAACGGAAATCGGCTGGGAAATCAAGAACGGCAAGCGGGTCCGGATGCTGAAAAACCCCAGCTACGGCGGGATCACCACCGAGTTCTGGAATTCCTGTGACGCCATCTGCGGCCCGGAAGAATGGACGCTGTGGGGTACGCCGAACTGCGGCAAGGGACAGCCAATGCAGACCATGGGGACCGGGCACGGCGCTTCTCCCACGCGCTTCCGCAAGGTGCAGGTGGGCGTGGCGTATTCAAAATAGCGGGATTGTCCCTCTGGCTGGTCAGCCGCGCAATGCCGGGCGGCAAATGACCACGGGAGATTGCTGGCGAAACGATGCTCAAACGCGAACGGGCAAAGGAAATCTTCAAGAAGGTCCTCAAGTATTCCACCGCCGACGAGACGGAAGCTTTTATTACCTCCACGGCTTATGCGCTGACGCGCTTCGCCAACAACGGAATTCACCAGAACGTTGCCGAAGAAGGATTGAACCTCTCGGTGCGGGCGGTGGTCAACCAGCGGACGGCGCGTGCCAGCACCAATAAGCTCGACGAAAATTCCATCCGGCAGGTTTGTGAAGCGGCGCTGGCGCTGGCGCGACTGCAGCCCGCCGACCCTGACCTGCTGCCGATGCCAGGCCCTCAAATGTACCGGGCGGTGGACCGGTTTGACACCGAATCTGCGGAGTTGAGTCCGCAGGCCCGCGCAGAGACGGTCCGGACAGCCATCGAGCGCGCCGGGAAGGACGGCCTGACGGCTGCGGGGGTCTATTCAAACGGGACGTTCGTGACGGGCCTGTTCAACTCGCGCGGCCTGGAAGCTTTCCACGAAGAAACCAGCTCCGAGTTCTCGATCACCATGCTGAAGGAGGAAAGCTCCGGGTGGGCCAAGAAGACTTCGCCTTCCTGCATGGAACTCGAGCCGGAGATGCTGGCAGACCGCGCGGTCTCGAAGGCGCTCGAGAGCGAGCGCCCGCAGGACATCGCGCCGGGCAAATACACGGTGATCCTTGAGCCGGCCGCGGTGCTGGACCTGCTGGGTTTTCTCTTCTTCGATTTTGGCGGCCTCGCGGTCCAGGAGCGCCGAAGCTGCCTGACCGGCCGGGTTGGCGAAAAGCTTTTTGGCGAAAACATCAACATCCGCGACGACGTGTTTCATCCTTTGCAGGCAGGCGCTCCGTTTGACGGCGAGGGAATTCCGAGGCAGCGCGTGAAGCTGGTGGAGAAGGGAAAAGTCACCAATCTGGTGTACGCCAGAGCGACGGCCCGCAAGATGGGAAAGACCGCCACGGGCCACGGCTTTCCGCTTCCCAACGAATACGGCGAGGCGCCGATGAACATCGTGATGGAGGGCGGCAAAAAAACCGTGGAGAACATGGTCAAGTCCACCGCGCGCGGCCTGCTGGTGACCCGGCTCTGGTACATCCGCGAAGTCGATCCTTACCAGAAAATCCTGACCGGAATGACGCGCGACGGGACTTTCTGGATTGAAGATGGCGAGGTCAAGCACGGCGTCAAGAACCTGCGATTCAACCAGAGTCTGTTCGACATGCTGAATCAGGTCGAAGCCATGGGCGCGGCACAACGGACCGCCGGCGAAGAGTCTTTTGAGATGGTGGTTCCCGCCATGAAGGTGAATGAGTTCAATTTCTCGTCTGCCACGCGGTACTGAGCGGGCGTTGAATTTGTGGCACAGCCATACTGGCTGTGTCTCTTGAACGTAACACGGGCTAGGAGGCCCGTGCCACAGGCCAATGAGCCACTGCCCGACCGGCCATGACTTGACAGCCTTTGAAAGCGGATGTTAGAAAAGCTGTACACGTTCAACGGCGCTATCGTCTAGGGGTTAGGACGTCAGATTCTCAATCTGAAAACCCGGGTTCGATTCCCGGTAGCGCTACCAAAGCCCTGGCACGATGCTGAAAAGGGCTGATTCATCATGCTGAGCACTCCGCCTGTCATCCCACATAAATTTCAAAGCGCAATGCAGAGATCTTTCGCGGAAGCCAAAAACCTTTCACGCAGAGGCGCGAAGGCGCGAAGCTGGCTGAAGGACCCCTGACCTTCCCGTTGAGTCCGCCTGGTGCTGGAGGTGGAGCATCCCGGGACCGGGTGAGCTGAACATTTGCAAAAAAGGAAATGCTGCTTGTAAGAATTACCAGCACGGCTTGCAGCCGAGGCCCCTCTGCCTGAATACAACCTCCGGCCAACGTGTCTGAAATTTGCCTTCCGCGCTCGCTGTGGCGGGTGAGTTTTGCGAATGGAACGAGACTTGCTCTGTCGTTGATTGGAATGGGAGGAATATGATGGAAACACGACAAGCATCTGCGATTGCAATCGACACGACGTCCGAGGCAGAAACCGCAGAAGTTTCCTTGCACCGTGTGAAAACATCTCCAGAGGACCTGTTGGCGCGGCTTGAGAGGGCCGATCAGACCATCAGAACGCTCGAGAAGAGAGTCGCCACGCAGGAAAAGAACTACGCTGATGCCATGCAGGAGAAGAACCGGAAGATTCGCGAGTTGTTATTGGTCCTGCAAAGCAACTGATCAACCCGCGTGTTAAGGGGCGGCCGCGTCATGCGTCCTGATGCGCCGGTCTGCCCAGTTCAAGCGCGAGTCTGTCCTTCGGCCCTTGCCTCACCAAGAATCCCCAGCCCTCGAACCATGGATCGCACCGAGCATTTCAGGATCCATCCGGCGGCCCAGGTAACCCTTCCCGTTTTTCACCAGGCGCCAGCGCTTCCAATGCTTCGGCGACATCGGAAATGGCAGGTGGGCGCGGACAAAGCCTGCGGTTTTAAGAAGATCTTCGGACACGTCTTCAAATGCCATCGAAATCCGCCGTGCAAGTTTTACTGGCATCGCGAAGATATTCATTGCTCCCCAGAATGTCCTCGCCTGAATAGAACCACTTACGCCGTTTGGCAAGGTATTTGCACTCTCACTCGTCGGGTTCTGCGCACAAGTGAACCTGAGCAGGGGGGACGGTTACTGAACAATGAAGATCGTGCAAGAAAAAGGAGGATGAAATGGTTAAACAACTTGTCAGGCTAAGCTTCGCGTGCGTTGTGGCGCTTTCGCTGTGTGGAGTGGCCTCTGCTCACCAGCGCTATGACCAGGGCCCACAAGGCTCGAACGCCTACGGCTTCCGCAATGGATACCTGGACGGATTTCAGCACGGAAGCGAGGACCGCGGCGCGCAGGTTGATTTCAATATGGAGAGCAGGGACTACGACAACGCGATGCGCGGCTACGGTGCTTACATGGGAAATCCGGACCTCTACAGGGATGGCTACCGTCAGGGATACGCGGCGGGCTATAACGACGGCTATTATGGCCGCGAAAGCCGCTTCGAAGCACGTGCCAGCGGCCCTCCCTACCCGGGTGGCGAGGCCTACGAGCAAGATCGTGGCTCTGGCTACTACGGGCGTACCAATGTAGCTTTTCAGGCAGGCTTCAGCGATGGAGTGGTCCAGGGCGAAAAGGACCGCAGGAAAAATAAGGATTTCAGACCTGAAAAGAATGATCGGTATGAAGATGCCGATCACGGCTACCATCACGATTTTGGTCCAAAGCAGGAATACAAACGCCAATATCGCGAAGGTTTCCTGGCGGGCTATCAACATGGGTATCGAGGCGTCGAGCAGGGCTGGAACCGATAACGTGGATCTGAATGTTGCTCAGAGTGAACCCCGGGGCGCGGGCGTGCTGGCCCGCGCCGCGGACGAAACGTGCTCCTCAGGTATCCCATCTCTCTCTCCTCCCACAACATGGCCCATTGGCGGAAGGTATCTGCTGATTTCAGCGCGGCTTGGTTCGCGGCGAGCCGGCTGACCGAGCGCAATCGGCGCAAGGGTACTAGAACTTTAGTAGCATTGCATCGTTAATAACTAGGCAGTTATTATGTGCCTTTCGAGCGCCAAACGGCGATGAGAGTGAAAGGTCCCCTGATGCAGGTTGGCGAAAGGCACGTCCTGACGATCGACAGAACGCCCGTTGTTAAAAGCGTGCTGGATGAGCTTTCGGCGGATGGGTCCAACTGCGGCGTACCTGATGAAATTCGCAGAGGCTTTGCAGAGTTTTCCAATCGCGGCGGCACCCGGCTGATACTGGATCTGCAAGTGATAGAGCCGCCAGTCGGGGAACCACCCAGAATCAAGAACATCTCTGCGTATTTGGCCGGGGAAGTTTTGATCGTCATCGGCCAGGTCACTCTTCCCTGGCTGCTTCGGATCAGGGAACTCTGTCGCCGCCATTCCTTCTCAAAGCAATTGGCTTCGTGTCTGAGAGCTCTGTTTTCAGGCAATACGGCCCAGACAGGAACTGCCGCTTTGGGTGTGGCCAGCCCCATCAGGGGAGACAACGAGGAACTGGGCCGCGCTCATGCTCGATAGAAGCAAAAAGCCTTCCGCCAGGGGAGGCCGCACGTTGGGTCCTCGCCTGCTCCAAAGCTGAATTTTCGGTCGCAACAGCGTAATGACTCCTGGAGGTTCCTATGGGTCTTAACTTTATTGCACGACAACTTCGGCAGGCTAGCCAGGGCACGGCTGACGACGACGAAATCGTTGCCTTGCTCGATCCGGGGATTGAGATTGAAGGCCGGATCAAAGTGCCCTCGGGAATGATCCGGCTGGACTGCCAGTTCAAAGGCACAATCTGCTCGGCGGGGACCGTGGTGGTGGCCAGCCAGGCAGAGATCGAAGGCGACATCGAGGCGGAGAAAGTCAGCGTCGCGGGCAAGGTAAAAGGGAGCATCCACGCCACGAAGCAACTCGAAATCAAAGAGCACGGCATATTGTTGGGCGATATTGAGACGCCCTCGCTAAAACTCGAGTCCGGCGCTTACTTCACCGGCCACTGCGACATGCCCACTTGCGTCATTGAGAAATCGGCGCGGAATGAAGTTGCTACAGACCGCGAGCAGGCATAGCCCGAGTCGTGATCCGGACCCCGAGAAGAATGTTGCGCACAGTCTCGATTTCCAGTTCGCGGTGACTACGGCGCCGCCTTCTATGCTGTGGTCTGGCGCTCGATATCCCTGCAATCCCGCCACATTACCCGTGCCACCGGTGAGCCGCTACGGTCCCGGCTTCAAAGGGGGAATGGGCGCAGGGGCTGTTGCGACGCAATAGGATTGGCCTCCTGTCGCCATGTCATCCGTCTTGCTGTAGGTCCTTTGAACAGTCCAGGAATTTCCTCCGATTGAGATCGTCGCTGATTCACCATTGCAGATGTCGCCATTTTCCCCGGCCTGGGGATCCAGCCAGGCGTTCAGTTCCGGGTCGGTCGTCATCTCTGCGAATTCGTGGCTCGCCACCTGGGTTTGACGCTGTTCCTGAGTTTCGGCAAGATGCAACGAACAGCCTGAGTCCTGGGCGCAGGACTCCTTCAGGCACATATCTGTCAAGCCGGGGATTACGGCGTAGTAAAACTTGTGGCCTGCCGTCGTGGTGAAGAAATTGTGGTAGCCGAAAGCACTATCGTTCTGGGGCTCGCACAATACCAGTTGATCGGAGGGATCGTTGACTCCGCTGTTCTCATCCAGGTAGATGATCAGCGCAATATTCGAGGGCGCCGCAGGCTCAGGGATGACTCCCCGGTCAATCGCTGACTGGATGGTGGCCTGGATTGTGGGGTCGGTCAAGGTTTCCGGAGTGTCGCTGATCAAGCTATCGCCGACGAAGGCGCCGCTATTGCCTGCACCGTTTCCCACGCCGTACTGGGAGAGTACATTCATGAATCCGCTGGCGAGCAAGTCGCGGTGGAACTGATTGAGGCGCAGGGCGCGAGCCTGATGCAAAGCGTCGGACCAGAGGGCGCCCCAGAAGCTGGTATAGACCTGCGGCGAGGCGATCACCGGCCCGCCCTGGTAAGTGAAGTTGGGAAACTTGCCCGCCTGCTTCTTTCCTTTCTGCCTTTTCGTTCTGGCGCCGCGAATGGCGGGTGCGTGCATGCGGGGACTCACTCCGCCACGATGATTGCGAAGATCAGGCGGCAGCCGCCTTGCAGGCTTCTTCGGTATTACATTCTTTCGTGTGACTTTCTTCCGTGCGGCAGGCGGCCGCCTGGCCGGCTTCTTCCGTGCAGCTCTCGTCCGGGCTGGGCCGCGCTTCGCCTGCTTCTTCGGCCTGGTTTTCCTGCGTGTGGAAGTGCCCCGCGCACTCGATTTCCTGGCTTTCTTCTTCTTACCTGGCATGTTCACCTCCAGATGGGTAGTCACCGCATACGTTTCCTGCCGGTGTTATCGTTTGCCAAGCGCAATCGCCGGTGCTCATCAGGCCTCGCTGTGCCAGACTTTCATCCTTACAGCGAGTCGAGAAAGGTAATAAGAGCGGCCTTTTCTTTGGGCTTGAGGCGCCTGAACTTTTCCGCGACCTCGTGTGCTTCTTTCTGGTGGCGGAGGATTGCGTCAGCTAGCGTCAGGGACATCCCGTCATGCATCAGGCGGGAATGCGTGCGCACTCCCCAAAGCGGCGCCGTGCGAACTTTGTTGGCAGCGTCCTGAAAGCTCTTGTAAGAAAGATTCTGCCACGTCCGCTTCATGGCGGCGGAGCCGAAATGTTCCTGCACGGCGACGGCAATGCCGTCGCCCGTTCCTACATCGTGGAGCAGAAAGTCGCTATACGGATGGAATGTCTTGCTGCCGAGCGCGTCGGGGACTTTAAATGTGGCCCCATCGATCTCAGTCCCTGCCGGTGCTGTCACCAGTGTGCCGACGTGGCAGGTGGAGCAGCCAATCTTGTCGAAGAGCTTGGATCCCGTCTCGGCCTCGGGCGTGTCTGCGAGCGCCATGTCGCGCGGCGGCGCTTTGGTGGCGCGAATGAAGCGCGCGAAGTGGTCGATGTCCTCCAGGCCGTCGGCTCCGGGCTTGTCATTGGGTTCGGGCGCCGTATTGCAGATCGCCGTGACCTCCGTGGGAAGCAATTTGTTGGTGATCCCCATTTCATTAAGGTAGGCGTCGCTTGCAAAGGAGAGCAGGCTGGCCTGCTGGTCCTTCCAACCAAAGCGCCCGATGGCGGTTTTGCCGGGTGCTTCGAGGAGGGGAACGTAGAGCGCTTGACCGCAAATCCTGCGGTGCGACCGGCGGCACTCCGTCCTGGCGAGATCGAGCAGTTCCTGGTCGGGAACAGCTTCTACAAATCCATCGCCGAGAAGGTTTACGGCCATGCGCGTGGCTTGAATCACTTCGGTGTCCGGCACTCTCTCCTGGAGTTCGACACTTGGAAAGGCGCCGCTGGGGCAGATGGCGCGGTCGTTGACCAGGGTTCGACCCGTGATGACGGTTTTTCCGTGGGCCACGGGTATGCTTGGGTTCTCGAACTGCCCACCCGGGTCTCGGTGCCCGACGCGAAGTTCGGACATCTGGCTAACTCCGCCGGAGACCGGACTCTGATGGCACTCGCGGCAGGATTGGGCATTGTACAGCGGCCCCAACCCGTCGCTGGTCTGTTCGACTTCGTCAAACTTGTCCTGGTCTGCGACGTGGGTTTTCTGATCGACAAGCCCGTTGGTTTGGCCGTCAAAACCCGCCGGAGCTTCAGAACTGCCTGGAAACAACGTACAAGTTGCAATGAGGCAAAGTGCCAGCCCGCTCCCGACCAGCGCAACTTTTTTCATAGGACTACCTCCTTGTAGCCTCTCCCTGAGTCGCTGCCTATAAAGCCGGGATTGCCTTCACGGTCTGCTTTTCGTGACCATTATACATCGCGGCATTTAGTAACCAAAATGTAAATTAGATAGGTATTTACCGTGGGAGCTGGGAGCTAACGAACGTGGATCAGGCGAAAACGAGGCTCCGGGCGGATCCCGTTCGGCAAAGGTCGACGGCAAAAACTGGCGCCGGAGTCTGCCCGTCCTCGCACGCACTCACTGGCTGGCGGCGACGTGTTGCAATTCTGCGATATCGAACTTTTTCATTTTAAGCAAGGCCTGCGTGACTCGTATCACCTGGTTCTGGTCGGGGCTGAACATCAGTTCGTCCAGGATGGCCGGAGTAATCTGCCATGACACGCCAAATTTATCCTTCAGCCAGCCGCACTGTTCGGCTTTGGGATCGGCGGAAAGCTTCGCCCAGAGCGAGTCGATTTCCTCCTGGCTGTCGCAAGGTACCATGAAGGAAATCGCTTCATTGAAAGCGAAATCGTGCCGGCGGGCGGAATCCATGGCTCCGAACTCCTGGCCCAGCAGGGTGAATTGGGCGTATTGCACGGTCCCCTCCTGGTCCGGTTCGGCTGCCTTGCCATAACGGGCAAAGACCGTCGGCGACGGAGCGTTGAACACTGAAGCGTAAAAGTGCATTGCTTCTTCCGCCTTGCCGCACGCGTTGCCCACAAACATCAGCACCGGCGTGATCCGCTGTTTGATCCCGCCGCCGCTCACATAAATCACCTGCCAGGAAAGCCCGAACCGGTCTTCTGTCCAGCCAAAGCGCTCGCTGAAGGGGTAGGCGTCGAGCGGCATCAGAACCTTTCCGCCCTCGGAGAGCTTCTGCCAGGCGGCATCCACTTCGTCTTTCGTGCCGCACTTGATGTGGAATGAGATCGCGGGGTTGAATTTGAAAAGCGGTCCGGCGCTGATGGCCGCGAACGGCTGCCCGGAGAGTTCAAACCAGACAAGGTCGCAATCGCCCGAGGGCGTGTTGTGCAGCGTCATGGCGTGCGTGATGCTTGAGCCGGGAACTGCCGACGTATAGATTTCGGCCGCCTGCTTCGCTTGCTTATCAAACCACAAATGCGGAGTGATTTTTCGCATGGTTGCCATTTTAGCACTGCCTGGAACGAGGGCCGTCAGAACCCCAGCGCAGGCTGCTGGTCCGGCTGCGATGCTTATTTCATTATCATCGGCCTGACTCCGGGCGCGATGGCGGCTTTCCCGCCCCGGCGCCGGAAGTCAATTACGGCCACCCGTTTTGGCAGCGGGCGATAGCAGGCCATAGACGTCCAGTTCGCCCTTGGCGCCCACGTAGACTCGCCCGTTGACAACGGTGGGGATGTTGAAGCGCAGCCCGATGCCCGCGCGATCGCGCGAAGCGTTCATCTCGCTCGAATAGAGCTCGCGGGCGATGTTGGAGGCGTCGAACGCGTAGAGCACGGCGGCTGGCCCGTCGGGCTGGTTCCATCGCTTTGAAGTCAGCGCCCAGACGATGCCGTCCTTCGATCCGTTGGAGGACACCGTCGGAGTCGCGCCTGGATCGAGAAATCTCCGGCTGCCTCGAGCGGGCTCGACTGAGAGTCTGCCGCGCGAAAGGGTAAAATCCTTCGGCACTTCACCGGTGAAAATAAAATAGACGTGCCCGTTCCAGTACGCGGCGGCGCCAAAGTTCTCATCCGGTCCGCCGGGGAGAGTTTGCACAATCTGGCTGTCGCTGCGCGAGTGATAGCCGCCGAGCTGGTCGCGATCGAGCACGTAGATGAGGCCGCCTTTGCCCGTGACGACGAGGAGATGAGGATGCGGCCCAGGCTGGTCAGGAAGCAGCAGTGGTCCGCCCGACCCGAGGTCCTTGTCTTCGGCGTCCAGTTCTTGCTGGTTGAAAGGCGTGAAATAGTCGCGCACCAGCAGTTGATTTCCTGCGAGGCTGAGCTTCAGCATGCTGTCGCCGTAGTCCCTCCCGCCCGTCACTACGTCAAATTTTCCATTGCCGGTGGCAAGAAAGAGGTTGCCCTCCGGGTCTGCCGCCGGGCCGGTGTCGCCCGCCCAGATTCCGCTGTCATCCGCATCGGGCGAAGTGTTGAGGGCCGCCACCTGGGCCAGGGTGTGCGCGTCATAAGCCATCACCCAGCCGTGGTACGGGCCTACATCGCACGAGGAGGCCCAGGTTAGATACACCCTGTCGCTCACAAGCAGCAGCGCCGCGCGCGGGTTTTCGCGCAAGGGTTCGAACTCGATCTGCCCGTTGGAACTGCCCGCTCCGCTTCCCCTGGCGGACGACTTGATTTCCACCGGCCCGCCGAATTTTTCCGCGCCGGTGGTCACCGCCAGGGCGTGCAATCGCTGCACGTAGCGGTTGCTGAACGCGCCTTCCTTCTCCCTGGTTCGCGCCAGCACATAAAGCGTTCCGCTGCGGACGTCGATGACGGGCGTGGAAGTGATTCCGATTTCAGGCTCGATGAAGGGGCAGTCGACGTCGCGCGCGGGAATTGTGGTGACACCTTTCTGCGGATTGATGAAGCTGACCTGCCAGAGCGCCTCTCTGGAATTGCCATCAGCGTCGAAGGCGTAAACGCTGTCGTGCTCCGTAGCCACAAAAACGATGTTGTGGACGCCTTTTCCCGGTATCTCGATACGCGGCACGTAGAGCGGCTGGGCGTAAATGGAGCCGTCAACCGGCATTGAGAACAGCTTGCCAAACTGATTGGCGTTGACGTTCCGCGGCGTCAGCACCGTCTCGCGTTGGTTCGACCCCGTGCGCGAATTATCGTATTGAGAGGTGGCCACCTGCGCCTGCGCAGGCCGTGGCAGTTCGCCAGCAGAAACCAGCAGCAAGCACGCGAGCATAAGCCTGCGGACCCGTTGCCAACGCCCGGCTGAAACCGCAGGCCCCTGCGGCGTGTCCCACTGCTCCGCCCGCCCCGTGGACCGTGCTGACCAGGAAGCGCGTTGTGTTTTCATGTAGTCCTTTCGTTCTGCCTTAACTGCCGGCCCATGTTGGAAAATTCTGCAAACTTTCGGATTGGCGCGGCTAGCCGCCGCAAGTCACATGCTATTCGAAGTCCGCCGGTTTTCCAATGCAATCAAGCAAAATTCGGGACACCCATGGCTGGCACGCTTCGCCTTGCAGGCAAACCCGAATCGGCAGCGTGGGCCTCAGGTCTTTGTGGCGCGAGAGCACGTTCTAAACGCCGAGGCGAGGGTCACGCAGCGGTCGCACAGTTTAGTTCGGGCTTGCGTGCTGGTTGTTTTTGTAAGCCTATTATAATCAATAAGGTAATAGGGGTACTTATTCGGTGTGAGGGGGGGCCTGATTTCCCGGTTGGGTACGGGCTTCGGGCCAGGAATAACGCCAGTAGGGTCTGCCTTGCTCGCGAGGCTGGCTGGGCGCCGAAACCCACGCCTCCGGGCACGTAGGCGGTTCCTTGGCCCTGTGGTAGTGGCTCAGTTTGATTTGTGGCACGGGCGTCCTCGCTCCCGCCCGGGCGGGACCAGGATGGCCGTGCCACAAATAGGAACCAAACTGAGCCACCACCGGCCCTGTTAACTTATTGATTTTGCGCCCTGTTTTATGATATCATTTCCCTGAGTCTGCCGGGGATTGGCCAACTGGATCAGGACACCTACGGACGAGTGCTCCTGTCTGACTAGCATTGCGACGACGCGCCAGCCTGTGAATCCATTTGCCTTTTCTTTGCATCTCATAGAGTGAATGTCGAAGCCTGATAAAACGGGCCAACTTTTGAACAGGGTACTGACCTTCTGCACCATCTGATTTCCACTATTTCTTTAAAGGCACGGAGCGTGTGGCTGTAGGGGATACGGGTTCCCGATGGCTGCGTGAGTTTGTGACCCTGAAAAGGAAACAACATGTTGGACGTCAAGCTTAATTTCCGTCATCCGAGCGACGCTGATCTTGCGGAGGATGAGGAGCGGGACCTGCTCGCGGAGGAAGAGGCGGACCTTCCGCTGGGCGACGCGGACTGGGAAATTTCAGCGGAAGAGGAAGACGAAAGGGAATATGACCTGTCGCCAGGCCCGCTGGAAGGTTCCATCGATCCGGTGCGGACCTACTTGCGAGATATGGGCCGGGTGCCGCTGTTAAACCGCGCGGGCGAAGTGCGCCTGGCGCAACGGATTGAGCGGGGCCAGCTTGTGGCGCGGCGCGCCATGTCGCGTTCGCCGCTGGCGCTGAAGGAATTGCTGACCGTCGCCAAGGCCCTGCGGACGGAGAAGGCTTCGATCCGGGACATCGTCAATTTTGACGCTGAGGAACTGGCCGATCCAAAGCAGATTGCGGCCAAGACTCGCGCGACCTTGAAGTCGCTGGATGAACTTGCCAAACTTTACCGGCTGGCGGTGCGTCAGGCTTCGGCGGGTCCGAAATCCAGCAAGCGCGCTGCATTGCACGCCCGGTTCCGCCTGGCGCGGACGCGGGTCCGCATGTCAAGGCTGGTGATGGGGCTCAACCTGACCAACCACGAAACCGACTGCCTGATCAGCCTGGTTTCGCACACCAGCCACCGTATGCAGGAACTGAAGCACCAGATTGATAGCCTTAAGGCGCGCAGCTCCGCCCGCGGACGGACCCCGGCCGGCGTGCTGAGTGAACTGCGACTGCACCAGAAGCGCTTAAAGGAAATGGAGACGGAATCGGGCGCGAGCGCGCTGGAGATGAAGCGCACCTGGGAAAAAATCCAACTGGGACAACTCCACGCTGAGCAGGCCCGCAAGGAATTGACCGAGGCCAATCTTCGGCTGGTGGTTTCCATCGCCAAGAAATACATCAAGCGAGGTTTGCACCTTCTCGACCTCATTCAGGAGGGAAACCTGGGATTGATGAAGGCGGTGGAGAAGTTCGACTGGCGGCGCGGTTATAAGTTTTCGACCTATGCTACGTGGTGGATCCGGCAGGCGATTACACGCGGCATCGCCGACAAGGCCCGCACCATCCGCGTGCCGGTACACGCGAACGACACCATCAACAAACTTGCCCGGGCCCGCGGAGAATTGACCCGCGAGCTGGGTCGCGACCCCAGCATTGCTGAGGTGGCGCGGCGGGCCCAAATCTCCGTGGCCAAGGCGCGCCAGGTGATGAAGATCGCACAACAGCCGCTTTCGCTGCACACGCCCATCGGCGATGACGGCGAATCGCAGTTGAGCGACTTTCTGGAAGACAAGCGCACGCCTTCTCCTTCGGACTCCGCAATTCATGTAAACCTGAAGGAGCAGACGGCTTCCATGCTGAAAACGCTGACGCCGCGCGAGGAACAGGTGCTGAAACTGCGCTTCGGACTGGAGGATGACCACGCCCGGACGCTCGAAGAAGTGGGCAACTGTCTTTCGCTGACGCGCGAACGCATCCGCCAGATTGAAGGGAAAGCGCTGCGCAGCCTGCGCTCGCCGTGGCGAGGCGGGCGGCTGCGCTCGTTCCTTTCGGACAATTAACCGTTCCCTGGCTGGCGGAAAGACCGGAAAGGCAAACCTTACGGGGCGTACGTTTGTGCGCCCCTTTTTATTTCACCTCCAACTTGACTTCATTGCAGACGCGACGCCGATGCAAGTGACAAAGTACCGTCTATCCGGCGGAATGTTGACTTTTTTACATAGGTAGTCCCACCGTACAGCTATTTTATCTAAAGATAATTGAGCAACTTATAAGATCGGCTGTTTTGGTGTTTGGATTGCATTGTGGATGCGTGTCCAGTCGAGCGGGAGAAAAATTCTTATGATTCAGGAAAACAGCGTGGTGATTGTATCGGGCTCAGGTGAAATCGATCCTCCACTCTGCCGGGCGCTGCACGAGGCAGGAGTGGCGGTGCACGTGGTTCGGAGTTGCGCCGAGGCCGAGGAGTTGCTGAATGGAACCAGCGTTCCCGCAGCGCTGTTTTGCGAAACCTCAGTGACTGACGATGCCTGGGCCGACATCATGAAATTCGCCGCCGAGGCGCGAACGCGGGTGCCGGTGGTGGTGGTCTCCCGGATGGCGGACATTGACCTTTATATCAATGCTTTGGACCACGACGCTGCGGACTTCATGGTTTCGCCTCTCTGCCAGGAGGATGTCGCGCAGGTGCTGGCTTGCGCCGTCCAGAGCATTGTGGCGGTCCAGGCGCCGGGCGCCGCCTGAAAAGTTTGCTGCACCTGACAAAGTTGTGCGAAAACAGCGGGTTATTTAATCGGTTGTAAAGATTGAAAAAGAGAGTTTCCCTTCTGGGGCTTTTCAGCATCTAACTGCTCGTGTGGGGCAGTGCGGGACCTTTGAAAAACCTGGCGGCCGTTACGTCCCGAGACCCTGCACTGCCTGGCCGGGCAGCGGGTTTGGCTGCCTGGATGTCAGCGCTCCGGCAGGCTGTTGAATGACACTCCCTGTCCACGCTGCGCGCTAACTGGTGAACGGGTGAAGGAGATTCTTCAGCAGCCTGCCTGGCGACGGGCCAGGATTTTTTCGGTTTAACAAAAAGAGAAGTGGTCCAGAGGTCTGGATCAGGGGGTGGTCACGGGCATTTTCGATTCAGGAGGACGCGATGAAAATAGCATGGCAGAGCAATGTGAGTGAACATCCAACCGACGGGCGGGAACTGAAGCTGCTGCTCGTGGACGAAGATGCGAATGATCTTGACTACTACGCGGAGGTCCTGCGTTACCTGGGATACAACGTTGTCCCAATGGATTCCTATGTCAGGGCAGCCGCCATGCTTGGGCGCGAACGGTTTGATCTGGTGATTGTGGACCAGGGCAGCGCCAACTTTGAGGGACGGTCGGTGCTGAGCAGGGCGGTCGAAGTTGATCGCCATGTGCCCGTCCTGGTGCTGACGCGCGCGGTTGACGCCGGCTGCTGCATTGAGGCGCTGGACGCAGGCGCCCACGAGTACGTCCAGAAACCTCTCACCGCAGCCGAGGTCCGTGAACTCGTGAGCGACTATGTGAAAGCCCCGGACGATAGATTCCAGGACATCAGGCCCTACGAGATGCCGCGGAACATCGCAGGCGTCGGCAGTTCGCAGGCCAGAGATGAATCTTTGCGCAAGGCGTCCTGAGCCTTACCTGCACAGACGGGACTTTTGTTGTCCTCCACGACGGCTCGTGCGGGGTCCCACGCTATCCAGGTCCGTTGCGCCAGCTGCGCTGGGTCCCAAACCAGGGTTGTGCGAGGCGAGAGCTAAACCAGACTAATCTGCACTCGCAATCCGTTTCACAGGGGGAAGACGAATGGCCGTTCCGTTGACCATCCTTGGCTTTGCAGGCAGCCTTCGGAAAGGCTCCTATAACCGCGCGGCGTTGCGGGCCGCGAAGGAACTCGCCCCGCCGAACGTTACCATCGAAATTTTTGAACTGGACGGCATTCCTGCGTTTAATCAGGATGAAGAAGGACATCCGGCTGAGAAGGTTGTGAAGTTCAAAGAACGGATCCGGGCGGCAGACGCCATCCTGATCGTCACGCCAGAGTACAACTACTCCGTTCCTGGGGTTCTGAAGAACGCCATCGATTGCGCCTCGCGCCCTTATGGCGACAGCGCCTGGGCAGGGAAGCCGGTGGCCGTGATGGGAGCCTCGATTGGCAGTCTCGGCAGCGCGAGGGCCCAGTATCACCTGCGCCAGTCGTTCATTTATCTGAACATGTACCCTCTGAACAAGCCTGAGGTGATGATCTCAAACGCGGCAAGCAAGTTCGACCAGCAGGGAAACCTGACCGACCAACCCACCCGCGACCTGATTGGAAAGCTTCTGGAAGCCCTGGTGGAATGGACTTTGCTGCACAAGGGCAGGCAGGTGCCGGCGGGCGCCCAGCCGTAACTCCAGAAATATTCTTACCCGCTATTCCCAAATTTCCAGGCAAGGCACGCTGCGTGATGAGCCACAGGTCAGTGCCGTCGTCGCCGGTCCTTGTGGCGTTGATGGTGGGGGTGCGAAGGCGCGCGCCGGTGGTTCTCGGCCGGCGGTTGCCGATAGAGCAGGGCGCGTTCGATGTTCATGCCCAGCTTGCTCATCTCTTCGAATCCCTTGGGCGTGATGAAGTATTGCCGCTGGCGTTCGGTCTGGTCCTCTACGATCCACTCCAGCGTTTTCGCGGCATCGATAAAGACGCTCCCAACCGTAAATGGGTTCACTGGTCCCAGACGTTCCTCGTCATTGGCCTTGGGTTTCATGGAGCTCCACTTGTTGAAGATGGAAAAATTCCTGCGTTGTCTACTTCTTGCGTTCAGGACGCGTTGATTGAGATTTCTATGCCGGGCAAACAGCAGGTGGTTGCCCGTGCGCCTCGATAAAAACCCGCCACGAAGCTGCTTAAGTCAAACTCATGCGGCAAGCTTCATTATATCTCCGGTCGGCTCGGTTTCCCTAAGAATTCAAGACGTCCGGTTGAAGCACCGCCCGGGTTTGTGACGGAGCGATAATCGCTCGTCAGATGACACATATCGGCCCGTACAATTTAAGGACGGGCCTCAAACACCAAACTGAACGGTGTCACTGCAGCCCTGCGGAAGCGGGTAAATCCGGCGGAGGTTGCCACCTTCCGGATGCGTTCTTCCCCTGCCTGCGCGCCGAGCGCTGCGCCCACTTCCTGCGCCAGCGATGCCGGCGTGCAGATCATGGTGGACGCGGCATAATAGATGCGGCCGATGGGGTTGTGGTTCTGTTCCGGCCGGTCGCCGGCGAACGGTTCGACGATCATCCAGGTTCCCTCAGGCTTCAGGGTCGAGAGGACGTGCCGCGCAGCTCCCACCGGATCGCCCATGTCGTGCAGGCAATCAAAGAAGGTAACCAGGTCGTAAGCGCCGGCGCCTGGATAGCTCTTCGCGGCAGCCACCTCAAACGTGATCTGGTCCAGCAGGCCGTCGCGGCCGGCCACGTGGCGCGCGTATTCTATCGAGCCATTGTGATAGTCGAAACCGAAAAAGCGCGATTTCGGAAATGCCCGGGCCATCAAAATAGTGGATGCTCCGTGGCCGCAGCCCACGTCTGCAACCGTCCCGCCCGACGCGAGCTTTGCGCTGACGCCGTCAAGCGCCGGGATCCAGGAGCTGATCAGGTTGTTGGCGTAATTGGGCCGGAAAAAGCGTTCGGTTCCAAAGAACAGGTTTGCGTCGTGCTCGTGCCAGCCAACACCTTCGCCCGTCCGGAATGCCTGGGTAATTTTGGGCTCGTCCTTGAAGCAGGCTGAGATGATATGGAAGGCGCCCGGGAGGTCGAGCACCGTGAGAGCAAATTCCTGCTCGGGCGGCAATTGGTATTGCTGAGTTTCGCCATTGTAGCTGACGTACCCGCTGGCTGCGTTGGCATCCAGCCACTCGCGGACGTATCGTTCGGCAGTGCCGGTCTGCGCTGCAAGTTCTGCCGGCGTCAGCCACCCTGCTCCGGCCATGGCTTTATACAATCCCAGCTTGTCGCCCAACACCACCAGCGCCGCGTGTATCGCGGCGCCCATATCCGCGACTGCCTTTTCCATAAAAGCGTTAAGCCTGGATTCGTCGGGTTCCACAGCTTTTGGCAGTGTAGCCATGCTTCCTCCTCTTTGACCCCCCCGGTGAGGATGAGTGGTCTGATTCTATACGTAAACAGGCGGTGCGACAACCTGCTGTTAGCGCACTTTTCCGCGGCCGGCAACTTTCCAGGAGCCCTCTACCTGGCCCTTGCGGACAAGGAAAACTTCATCGTGCATATTCACACAGGTGCAGACGTGATTGGGAATGACGGTGACCACCTCGCCCACGTGAAACTTGTGCGAGGAATTAGTGATGTCCAGATGGCCGTGCTCTTCGTTCAATTTGATCAGCGCCGCATCCGGAACTTCCACGACATAGCCGTGGCCTTTGGCGGGACCCGAACCCAGTGCGTCGGCAGAAAGGGTCTTCGAGCCGGCGTCAATCATGGCGCGCTCCGGGACGGCCGTTGAAACCACCGTTGCCACCACGCGAGCGGCGCAATCTTCCAGTCGGCAGGCGCCCTGGTAAAAAGTGTTCAGATCATTGTAGACGTAGGTGCCCGGGCGAATCTCCGTCACTCCGGGAATTCGGTCGGTCAGGAAAGCCGACGGAGTCGAGCCGCCGGAAACAATTTCCACTTCCATCCCGGCTTGGCGAAAGGGTTCGAGGGTCATCTCGATCCGTTCGGCCACCTGCTTCGCGATCTGTTTACGATCAACATCCATGCCCCAGATGTTGCCGGGGTATAACATCAGACCCTTGAACTTCAGGCCCGGCATTCTGGTGATTTTGCGGGCCAACTCGAGGGCCGCAGGGCCGGCCTCGACGCCGCAGCGGCGCATTCCCACGTCGAACTCCACCAGCACGCCGACGGTTGCTCCGGCGGCGCTTGCCGCCCGCGATAGACCCTCGGCTGTGGCTTCGTTGTCGAGCGAGAGCAGGATGTTGCGGTCGCGTGCAATGCTGGCGATGCGGCGGAGCTTTTCTTCTCCCCAGATGGGAAAGGCGATCAGGATATCATCCAATCCCGCCCCTGCCATCACCTCCGCCTCGCCCACCTTGGCGACGGTGAGGCCCACGGCGCCGCGTTCCACCTGCATCCGGCCGACTTCCGGGACTTTGTGGGTCTTGGTGTGCGGGCGCAGTCCAATGCTGTGCTCGCGGCAGTACCCGGCCATCCGGTCGAGGTTGCACTCGAGGATGTCGAGATCGATGGTCAATGCGGGCGTGGGCAGTTCCTGGTAATTCATAGTTCACTCATCCTTATTTTCGTTTGCGGGACTTGCTGAGCTGTGCGATGCAGTCGATTTCCACCTTGATTTTCGGCATGCTGACGCCGACCGTGGTGCGGGCCGGCGGGTCGGTGGGAAAATACTCCTTGTAGACTTCATTCATGGCGGCGAAATTTTTCATGTCGGAAAGAAAGACCCCGACGCGGACAACATCTTTCAGGGAGCTTCCGGCGGCTTCGAGAATCGCCTTGATGTTCTCCAGCGTGCGCCGGGTTTCCGCCTGAATGTCTCCGAGTTCCATCTCATCGGTCTCGGGATTGATGGCCGCCTGGCCCGCGACGAAAACAAAGCCTCCCGACACGATGGCCGGAGAATAGGGACCGCGAGGCCGAGGTGCCTTCTTGCTTTTGACCACTTTGCGCATTTGAACTCCTGTTGATTGAGATTACGGCTGTCGCCAATTCAAGGGACTGTAGCGGCGGCTTTATGCCGCCAGGTGGCGAGGTAAACTCGCCGCTACTGCTCCAATGCGAGGTAAACTCGCCGCCACTGCTCCCACGTCTGCAAAGTAACCGAACGGCGGGTCAGGCGAGCTGGCCGCCGTCGACGAACAACAGAACTCCGTTGATGTAATCCGCGTCCGAAGACGCGAGAAAAGCCGCCGGACCCGCGATATCCTCCGGCTCGCCGAGCCGCCCGACGGGAATCAGGTCCTTATACTTGCTCATGAATTTCTTGTCTTTCAGGATAGGGGCTGTGAGGCGGGTGCGAATGAGGCCCGGCCCGATGGCATTGGAATTGATTCCGCAATGCCCCAGTTCGCGCGCCAGCGTTTTGGCCAGCAGAAACAGGCCGGCCTTGGAGGCGTTGTAAGGAGCAAGCTCGGCCTCGGCGTCCCAGCTATTCGTGGAGGCCATGAAAACCATTTTCCCTTTGCGCTGGCGGACCATGTGCGGGGCCACCTCGCGCGCCACCAGGTACGCGCCCTTCAGATTGATGTCCACGATCCAGTCCCAGTGTTTCTCATCCGTCTTTGTAAATGGGACCAGCTTGCCGACTCCGGCGACGTACATCAGAACGTCAAGGCGGCCCTGCCAGCTCAGCGTTTGTGCCACCATCCGCTGCACGTCGCGCTTGCGGCGGACGTCGCAGCTCACGGTGCGAATAGAGCCGCCTGCTTCGGAGATTTCGCGCTCCGTCCGGGCCATCATGTCACGGTCGATGTCTCCAATCATCACGCTGGCGCCTTCACGCGCCAGGCGCACGGCGATGCCCTTGCCGATGCCTTGCGCGCCTCCCACCACCAGGACGCATTGGCCGCGAAAGCGATCGGGAATAAAATTCATAGTGGTGCGCAGCTCCCTTGCCCGTTTCGGGACAATCCGGTAAAAGTAGCCGAAGGTTCTGACGTAGCGGCGGCTTTACGCCGCCACTTGGCGAGATAAACTCGCCGCTACGCTTCCCAAGCCCAGCCGCCATCCGAAAAGTTTACCTAGGTTCTTGAGGCAGTCTCCCAGTATAATGGCGCCCAATGCAGCCGTAAAGGGTTGCGTTCGAGGCAGAGCCAGCCAGGCAGGAAAACCTGAAACGCGAATTTTGGGTATGACAAGAGATATCGGGAATAAGGAGCAGCGCGGGGAGCGCCGGGCCGCGAACGCCGCGCTGGAAGGACGAATGGAATGGCTTCACAACTGAATCACGTGTCCCAAAAGGCTGAAGTTCGGAGCTTGCCGCGCGAAATCGGCCTCCTGGGTTCCACAACGATTGTGGTGGGCACCATCATCGGTTCGGGAATTTTCCTGGTGCCGCACAACGTCGCCATGGAGGTGGGAAGCGTCTTCAGCCTCTACCTGGTTTGGATTGTGGGCGGCGCGCTGGCGTTGGCCGGGGCGTTGTCACTGGCGGAACTGGGCGCTGCGATGCCGGAAGCCGGAGGCATTTACATCTACCTGCGCGAAGCCTACGGCAAACTGCTCGCCTTTCTTTACGGCTGGGGATCACTGCTGGTGATTGACGCCGGTTCCGCCGCCACGCTGGGCGTCGCCTTTGGAATCTATGCTTCGGGTTTTGTGCCGCTCACTTCGCTCGAGCAGAAAGTTCTGGCGGGGCTGGTGATTGCGGTGCTCACCGCGATCAACATTCTGGGTGTGAAAAAGGGCACGGCGGTGCAGACCATCTTCACCATCGCCAAGGTCGGCGGGCTGGTCATCATCATAGGCTGCGCGATTTTTCTGCCGCCGCTGACCCCCGCCGCAGCGGCCCATCCGCTTCCCACGCCCCACACGACGCTCAGCACGTTTGGCGTCGCGCTGGTCGGGGTCTTATGGGCCTACCAGGGCTGGCACCAGCTTTCTTACACGGCGGGCGAGGTGAAGAACCCGTCAAAATACCTTCCCCTCGGGTTTTTCCTTGGGACCACTATCATCATCGTCGTCTATCTGGCTGCCAACGCAGCCTATCTGCGCGTCCTGCCCATGCCGGTGATGGCGGAGCATCAGCGGGTGGCGGCAACCGCCATGGAGTTCCTGATCGGCCCGCGAGGCGCGCGGTTTGTCTCAGCGCTGATCCTGTGCTCGATTTTTGGGGCGTTGAATGGGACCATCCTGACATCACCGCGGGTCTATTACGCGATGGCGAAGGATGGCGTGTTCTTCCGGATGGTGGCCCGCGTTCATCCGAAATTCCAGACGCCCGCCGTCGCCCTCATTGTGCTGGGAGCATGGTCAACCGTTCTGGCCGTCAGCGGATCGTTTGAGGAACTTTACACGTACGTGATCTTTGCCATGTGGATCTTTTCGGCGGCGGCGATTGCCGGTGTGATCATCCTGCGACGGCGCCTGCCTGATCTCGATCGTCCTTACCGCGTCTGGGGATATCCGGTGCTGCCCATCGCCTTCATCCTTGCCGCCCTGGCCATCGTGGCCAATACGATGATGACCAAGCCGCTGGAATCCGCGCTGGGACTGGCCATTATTCTGGCGGGCGTCCCGCTCTACTACGCCTGGAGATACTGGGGCGGAGCAGGGGGTCGCTCGCTCGAATAAACACCTCCGGGCCGCTATCAGGATGGGAGCGGATTCCTGCAGGGCCGTTAACGCTTCCGGGTTTTCTGCCGAGCCGCCTTAGCAGGCACAATGCAGTTTCACTTGCACACGTCGGCGGTCGTCACCAGTTCGACTCCGGCGGCGGCCATTTCGTCAAGCGCCTTGCGCCCGCCTTCCTCGCTGATCGCTTTGATTGCGTCCACGACCAGCGCGACGGGTTTGTTGCGTTCTCGCAGCGCGAGCACGTCGGCGCGCACGCAATACTCCGTGGCAACGCCAAAGACGATATAGCGGCGCGGACCCAGGGCCTGCAGAATGCCGTCAAAATTCGGGTTTGCCGTGGTCTCATAGACATCCTTTTCGAGAATGATCTGCGGCGGCCACTTCTCAGGCGGAATGAAAGGCCCGGAGCCCATCGAAACAGTCAGGGCTCCGGGCAGAAAGGTTTCCTTGATGTGCTGCTGGCCGCGCGTGCCGGCAACGCAGTGGGGCGGCCACACTTTGAATTCGGGATCGTCGGGTGCGTGAGCATCAGCGGAGGAGATTACAGGAATATTCCTTTCGCGCGCGTACGCCATCAAGCGGACCAGATTGGGAATGATGTCTTCTGCGTGCGGAACGTAAAGCTTCCCTGCCGGCTCCATAAAGTCAATTTGGGTATCAACATCAAAGAGGGCCAGAGGCAGTGCCATTCGATCCTCCGCGCGTCAGCTTGATCGCGGCGCGCCAGCAGGCTTGCGTGCCGTCACGTACTGGCTGCGCACCTGCTCGTGCAGTTCGAGGAGTGCGCGGCTCTTCTCTACGGGATAGTCGGGAGCACCGCGCAGCCGTCGGTATGGCGCTGGAAGCCGGCCCAGACCGGCCAGCACCGTTTCGCGGATTGACGACGCGCTGCGCCGCGCCTCGAGACGGCGCCCGTTGCGCATCAGCGGCTGGAGCAGAGGCTCGCCGTCCGCGTAAGTCTCGCCGAAGCGCGCGATGACGTCGTGATGGTATTTGCCCTCATGGCTGAAGCGGAAGACCTGCTTGCGTCCCGGGCAGTAGACTTTCTCTTCGCTGAACTTGGCCTTGTATTCCACCTGACCGCCGCGGTCTATCTCCACCAGCTTGTAAACCACGCTCAGCGCCGGCACGTCGCGCGAGGTTGCAAGGTCCGTGCCGACGCCGAAGGAGTTGATGGGCGCTCCCGCTTCAACCAGCTTTTCAATCCGGTCTTCGTTCAGATCGCCGCTGGCGATGATCTTTACGTCACGGAGCCCATGCTCGTCAAGGATGGCGCGGACCTTGCGGCTCTTCTCGATCAAGTCTCCACTGTCAAGCCGCACGGCGCTGAATTTTCTGCCGAGCGATGCCGCCGTTTCCGCGCCTGCCAGATCATCGTAAGTATCGATCAGCAGCACGCCGGTGTCCGGGAAGACTTCGAGCAGTGCCTCAAAGCTTTCACGCTCAGAGGGAAAAGCCTGCGTCCAGGAGTGGGCTGCCGTTCCGGCGACGGGAATGCCATAGAGACGGCCGGCTTCCGCGTTGGAGGTGGCGTCGCAGCCGCCAAGATAAGCGGCGCGGGCGGCCCGCAGGCCGGCTTCCGGCCCCTGCGCGCGGCGTGTTCCGAATTCCAGCACGCTGCGTCCCGCGGCGGCATGCACTACGCGCGCGGCTTTTGAGGCCACGAGTGTTTCAAAGTTGATGACGGAAAGCAGGTAGGTCTCGACGATTTGCGCAGCCGCCACCGGCGCCGTCAATTGCAGGATGGGTTCTTCGGCGAAAACGACAGTGCCTTCCGGAACGCCCGCAACGTCCCCTTCAAAACGGAACGTTCTTAAGTATTCGAAGAAATCTTCCGGTAACGCCCGGAAGAGCGCGAGACCGCGGAGGTAGGCGATGTCATCGTCGGAGAAGCGCAGGCTTTCGAGATAATCGAGCGCATCATCCACTCCTGCCGCAACCAGGAAGGACCGTTCGGCGGGCAGGGAACGGACAAACAGTTCGAAGGTGGCCTGGAAATCCATGGCGTGCTCGAAATACCCCGCCGCCATGGTGAGTTCGTAAAGATCGACCAGCAAAGCCCGGGTTGGGAATATAGGGTCCATTGGCGTTCTTGAGGGTCTGTTGCGTGGCCGCAAGGGTCCGCCCGAACTCCGGAGCCCGAAAATTAAAGATAGTTCACGCGATTCGAAAACTCAACCCGTGACGCTCAGCAGAAGTTTACTGACTGCGATAAAGAATCAGGCGGTGTCCATGCCGAAGGTGGACCGCGGGATTGGGGCGCGGTACTCCCAGTCGGAGATGGGAGCTACCTTGTAGCGGTAGAGCCGGCACAGTTTGCAGAGCTGCGCGACAAGAAAGGGGCTCTCCTGTTCCAGCCACTGATGTTCGCAGGTCCCTGCCAGGGGCTTTGCGACCTTGAGTGAGTCCTTAAAATCCATACTCCAATCCTTGCCTCCGGGTGGCGTGGCCTGGCGTGGCGTCCTGACAAAGCGAGCTGCCTTCGCGTATCTAACTCCCTGATTTTAGCCTGACCATCACGACGCCGTGCCGCGGGACCCTGGCCGAGTAGCTTCCACTGAAGCCGCCCAGGTCCTTCCGCTCCCACAGGTCACGCACCGAAACTTCGCCGCTGAGTCCGATGTCCTTGAAGCGGATGGTGACCGGCATGGGCGATTCGCCCGCATTAAAAAGCCCCACCGCCTTGCTGTCGTCGGCCAGCGGCTTAACCCACACCTGCAACGGACCTTCCTGCGACACACGGTAACCCTCAGTTCCAGCCGGGTCCTGGTCCACGGCAATCACTTCCGGATTGGTCAGCGTAGCGAGGGTTTCCTGCGACATGCTGGCGAGGTCATTGCCGGAAATCAGCGGCGCCGCCAGGATGCACCACAGGCTCATGTGGGTGCGGTATTCATCCGCGCTCATATGCCCGTTGCCCACCTCGAGCATGTCGGGATCGTTCCAATGGCCCGGGCCGGCGAATTTGGCGAGACCCTCCTGCCCAAAACCGATGAACGCCATGCGCGCGTAATTGTCCTCGATGTCATCCGTGGTCCGCCAAAGATTGCCGCCAACCGACGGTCCCCAGCGCCACACGCGGTCCATTCCGTACTGGCACAGGCTGTAGACAATCGGCCGGCCGGTTGCCACGAGCGCCTCGTGCATCTTCTTGTAGGCGGCGGGCATATCGGACGGCTTGTAAACAGTCCGGGCGCTGCACCAGTCGTACTTCAGATAATCCACGCCCCAGGACGCGTAGGTTTCAGCGTCCTGCTTCTCGTGATGGTAGCTGCCTTCGTACTTTGCGCAAGTCTTGGGGCCGGGCGAGGAATAGATGCCGAACTTCAGGCCCAGGCTGTGGATGTAATCGCCGAGCGCTTTCATATCCGGGAAGCGGTCGTTCGGATGTATGATTCCTTTGGCGTCGCGCTTGCCCTGCCAGCAGTCATCGATGTTGATGTATTCGTAGCCCGCGGCCTTCATGCCGTTGGCGGCCATGGCGCGGGCCTGCTCGCGGACAATCGCATCGCTCACTTTGCAGGCATAATGGTTCCAACTGTTCCAGCCCATGGGCGGAGTAGCAGCCAGCTCTTGAGCTCGCGCTGCGGGGCTTGCGCACGCCAGGAATAAAAATAGAATTGCGGACGAGATGACCATCAGCTTCAGGCCTGGCTTCGGCGCCATCAATTGCTCCTTGTCAGCAGATCAGAGGAAATAAAGACTGCCAGTGTACTATCCGGTTCCGTAAAAGTCTACAAGCCGTATGGAGACATGTTAAATGTAACTGATGAGAGGCTGTCGAGACATTTAAGGATGTAACCCGTCGCGCCGTTTTAGGTGTAACCCGAATCCAGGGAGATGGAGGAGGGTTGCCATGAGTCGTCACTCGAGACGGGAGTATTTTCTTTCGATCTACGGCCGCTATCGCCGAGCGGACCGAAAGCTGAAGCAGGTGATCTTGAACGAATTTTGTGCCAACACGGGCTACCACCGGAAGTACGCCATCCGGATGCTGAACGGGCCTCCGCCCAGCCGGGTGCGGCCGTGCCCGCGACGGCCACGGTCGCCCAGTTACGGGCCGGGAGTGATGGCGGTGCTGGCGGCGGTCTGGGAAGCGGCGGGCTATCCCTGGTCGGTGCGGCTGAAGGCGCTAGTGCCGCTATGGATGCCTTGGGTGAAGAGGCGCTTCCGGGTGAGCGCCGAGGTGGAGCGCCAATTGCGCTCGATCAGCGCCCGCCAGATCGATCGCCGCCTGCGGGCGCGGAAGCAGCGGTTGAAGAGGCGCCGGTATGGGCGCACCCAGCCCGGCGCCTTGCTCAAGCACCAGATTGCCATCAAGACCGACTCCTGGGACGTGAAGGTCCCGGGGTTCACCGAAGTGGACCTGGTCTCGCACTCGGGCAACGCCGCCAGCGGCGAATTCGCCCACTCGCTGAACGTCACCGATATCCACACCACCTGGACCGAGACCCGTGCGGTGCTCGGCAAGGGCGAGACTGCGGTGCGCGACGCGCTGGAAGAGATTTCCACCGCCCTGCCTTTCCGCCTGCTGGGCATCGACTCCGACAACGGTTCGGAGTTTATCAACTGGCACCTGGGTCGCTGGTGCGCCCGGCGTGACATCCAGTTCACCCGCGGACGCCCCTACAAAAAAGACGACAACGCCCACATCGAGCAGAAGAACTGGACGCATGTCCGCAAGCTGCTGGGCTGGGACCGCTACGACACGCCGGCGGCCGTCGAGGCGATGAATGACCTGTACGGCCACGAGCTG
Source organism: Terriglobia bacterium (assembly GCA_035712365.1). Classification (NCBI taxonomy): domain Bacteria; kingdom Pseudomonadati; phylum Acidobacteriota; class Terriglobia; species Terriglobia bacterium. The sequence goes on along the minus strand of DASTAW010000021.1, from coordinate 59,000 downwards.
CGATTGTGGATGAATCTGTTTCTGCCCTCGGTGAAGCTGATCCGCAAATCCCGGGTGGGCTCCAAGTTGAGGCGCCTCTACGGCCCCGCCCAGACCCCGCTCGACCGCCTGTTGGCTTCACCCGGCGTCGATCGGGAGCGGGCAGCCGAACTCCAGACCCTGCGCCGGCGCCTCGATCCCTTCGCCCTGGCCCAGACCATTGATCGCAAACTGGAGCAGATTCACGCCCTGGCCGACCGACGCCTCAGCCCCAAAGCTCCAAATTCGTCTCAAAGCTCGGTTACATTTTAGATGGCGCGACATGTACAACCCAAAGTTACTTTCTTAAATGGCTTGATAGGCAAGCGCACGGCATACGACTGGGCACGAGCTGGCTGCAGCGGATAAAAGATCTTCGTTCGCAATAAGCGAAAGCTGCAAAGATCTTCTGCTCCAACCGGGCAAACCTTGGCCGCGAAGGCGCGGCGGTGCTCACTCGATCTTCTTGAGCTCAGAGAGCAGTTCGTTCTCAGTCAACGATCCCTTGTGGTATAGGACGACATTCCCGGTGCTGTTGATCAGCACTAGAGTGGGCAACACATAGACATCAAAGCGGTCCCAGACTTTCTGGCCCAGAACCAAGGTAGGAAAATTCTCGTGGTTCTCGGCAAGGAAGCTTCGCACCCGGCCAGGTTCCTCGTTGGTGATCCGAAAAATCGTCAGTGACCCAGGTGGCAATTGCTTCTTCAACCGTTCGAGAGAGGCTTCTACACCCCTGCACGGGACGCACCATGTCGCCCAGAAGTCAATCAGAACAGGATTGCCGCGGGCGCCTGCTAGGCTCTCGCTCTGGCCCTGCAGGTCCTTGAGGGTAAACTCGGGCACAATGCTGCCAATTGCCGGAGGCGGAGACATGTGCCGGGGTGCTGCGACGCCGGAGTTCGGTTCTCCTTCCCCAAGGGGGTGATCATTGGCGTGATACCAAGACGGAACCGCTCCATTGAGTTGATAAGACTGGAACGCTATGACCCAATGCTCCACAAGGTGGGGATGGGCGGGGTTTTTATCATTGAACCCGGCGAAGCTTGCCTTGAGAACAAGGTGGCTGGCTTTGTCCACCCACAGTTTTTCAACACCGCCCTTCACCGCTTCTTGGTTGTTAGCGGTTAGCCGCCAATGTATCTCAACGATCAGGCAGGAGATTGCCTTGCCGTTGGCGGCTACAGAACCTTGCCCCATGATTTTGGCCGAGTCCACTGCTTCAGGAAGACGATAAAATTGAAATCCTAGCCCGGATGGAGCCGGATACGCCAAGCCGGGTTTCGCAGGGCCGGTGCCAGCTATTTTTCTGATCGGGGTAGCCCTGCTGAAGCGGACGCCTACGTGGGGATCCCCTGGGGATACGAGCTCCATAGCGTATGTCGACCGATACTCGCTATTGTCAACTTCGATGGTGGCCTGAACTACTCCGTTAAATGAATAGGATTTCAGATGTCGATAGGTATCGCCGACCTGGCTGAGGATGGCTCCGGCGTCCTGCGGGTAGGCGTTGGCCGGCCGTGCAGGCAATGTGGACAGTGACCAAACGACCACCATGATTGTGACAGCGAGTATCTTCGTTCGCAGGTCCGGTTTGCCCACGGGCCCGACGTGCCCGGTTTGATCTTTTATAGTGGTGAAGGAAGAGCAATCCGGGATTCCCATTTCGGCCTCCGAACGTCCTGACACTGAAGCGCTGCAGACTCAGTATCGAGCGGCTGGCTCGCCTTGCCCGTAGCACCGGCACTCATGCCGGTGTATTTATCCCAATGCCACAGCCAGGAGTGGCTGTGCTACGCTACCGCCGCGCTTCTTCCACGGTGATCTGGTTGTGGGCGCCTTTGGACTCATTCATGATGTTCTGTTTGAACGGGCCGGTGAAGGTGTTCTGGCTCAGGGTGATGAAGTCCGTCTGGGGAGCGATGTAAATTCCGACGAGTTGCGGCGATTTGCTTTTTGCGTCGTCGGAACCGATGGTGTTGTCCAAAAACTTCAAGTTCTCGACCATGCCGTTGATGTGGATGTTGGCGGGCTTTTCGCCATTGCGTCCGTTGTCCGCGATGGTGTTGTGCTCAAAGGTGCAGCGATCGGGGGCGTTCGACCTCGACTGTTCGCGGAAGTAGATTCCGGCGCGGCCATTGCCGGTCGAAGTATTGTTCACAAACAGGTTGTCGGAATCTTTGTGGCCCAGCGAGATTCCGTCGCGGCCGTTGTTCCAGCTTCGGTTGTCGGCGTAGCGGGCGTGCTGGACGCGCCAGCAGAGATAGATGCCGTCCTCGCCGTTTTGGTGGGCCTGGTTGTGTTCCACGATGCCGCGCAGCGCGCCGGTGCCGAGGTGGATGCCCAGATAGGCGTTGTTGTAGGAATCGCAGTGGTCCACGATCGGGTCTTCCACAAACTGCAGGCTGATGCCGTCGCCGGGATAATCGCGCGCCACCGCATTGTGAACGGTCATGTGCGTGGAGTGGAAGAAGTAGATGGCGCCTGTCTGGCAGCCGTCCAGAATGCCGCTGCCTTCGCGGCTGCCGTCTGCCGTCAGGTCTTCCACCTTCACGTCCGTCACCTCAAAGCCGGCGATCAGAGGGAAAGTGTTGAAGACTTCGCCGTCCAGCGCTACGTGGTAATCCATCTGCAAAAAGTTGTTGAAGTAGAGCGTATCGCCGTCAATGCGAGTGATGGTGCGCACGCTGGGCGTCCAGCCGCTGCGCTGCTCTTTGTCAACTACAGTCACGCCCATGCCCGGACGGAAGCCGCTGGCGTCTTCCACCGTGGCCTTGTATTCCCCGTAATCGGCATCAAGCTTCAACTTGCTCTCGACGCCCGCCGCTTTCTTCAGGATCGTTTTGTCGGGGCCTTCGCCGCGCAGAGTCACGTGGCTTGCCAGGCGCACGGAGTTGGCCAGAGTGTAGGCGCCGGCCTTGACGAGCACCGTGCCGCCGTCGGCCGCAGCTACGCGGTCAACGGCTTTCTGGATGGCGAGATTGTCCGTGCCAATCACGTCCGCGTTTGCAGGGCCGACGGTGACGGTCATGCCGGCCCCTTTATTGGAGCTGCAGCCCGGATAGAGCACAACTCCCAGAAGAAATGCCGCAGCAACGACCAGCGGCCCCCGGTAGATTTTCCGGACGGATGGCACAGGCATAAGCCACTCCCTGTTGAGAAAGAATTGAGACGCATTCGCAGCCGCAGTTTACCATGCCTCGAAGACCATGAATCGGATTTATTCTTCCGGGTCATTCATCAGCGTCATCAATCTGCTGCCGCCGTTACGGGGTAACTCTCGATATGCCGCTTCCTGAGCCGGCTGCCCAGCAGGGCCAACAGCACGAGGGCAGAAATCATGCTGGCAAGGCCGTCAGTAAGCAGAAGCCCACGCACGCCAAAATGCTTGAAGCCAAGCCCATCAGCCCAGGTCATGTAATCGATCGCGAAGTTGGTGGCCGCGGCAAACAGACCCAGTTGCGTACTGGCAACGGGGCTTTCCTGGCCCACGAGCTGAAAACCCAGCGCGTTGAACGCCGCATAACAGACTCCGGCGAGGCCGTTGTAGACGAGTGCTCCCAGAATAAAGGTGAGAGGTACGCGCGGAGCAATGGCCATGGCCAAGGAGACGATGCTGGTGGTCAGTCCCGCGCCAAGGTAGAGATAGCCGCGGGAGACGCGGTTTGCGGCGCGCCCGCCGAGCAGCGCCCCGATCGAAGCGGTTATCGCGCACCCGCCTCCCGTCACCCAGATCACCGTCGAGGCGCTGGTGTGGAAATCATTGCCCATGCCGGAGAACAGGTTGATGGCCGCTTCCGCGCTGGCCGGCACCAGGAAAAGACAAAAGCCCGTCAAGACCTCTTTGGTTTTGCTCGCCTGCCACGTGGTCTTCAGGGTATCGGTGAAAATCTGCCGTAATCGGAACGACGATTTGACGGCTTCAGGAAAAAACAGAATCGGCAAGGTGCTAATGATGATGCAGACGGCCAGCCCCAGCCCAAGCCAATGCAGGGCGACGTGCGGCGCCAGAGACATGACTGCCAGCGAACCCAATGCGCCCCCGCCGAGATTGGCGACGTTGGTCCACCCGCTCACGGAACCGCGCAGGTGATCGGGCGTGAATTGCGCAGTCCAGCCGCCGATCGCGCCTGAGTAGAGCACGATCGATAGCTCCCCGATCAGAAGCAGCCCCGTTGCCGGCCCTAACCGAACGGGGGATAGAACGAACAACGCTGCCGCAAGACAAATCGCCGCACACGCGGCTGTGATCCAGGCATAGGCCCGGCGCGTCAGTCCAGTGTCCATGAGAGGCTGCAATAAGAATCCCCAGAAGGTAGGAGTCATCACGGTGGCGCTCATCACGGCCACTTTGTCGAGGGAAACGCCAAGGTGCGTCAGCAGGAACGGCAAGGCGGTGATGGTGAATCCTACCACGAGTCCAAAAGGGAAGACCGCCATGCCCACGATCCACGGCGCAGGCATGGAGGAACGACTGGCTTGAAGTTCCGTCGTGTCTGCCAAGAGATCCTCCACGAGACTGCAATGTCGAACGACCAGCTTGCCCGACTGCACGCCCATCGTAGTCTGATTGGGTAACTGCCGCCAAAGGTTTTCTGGGACAGAACGGTCGCTGGCTGAACAATCTCGTGATTGAGATCAGAGGCCGTGGGTGTAAGATAGTGCGCAAAAGGAGGACGACCTTGGAAGCCGCAATCGATGCACATCAAGCGCGACAATCAAGTTGCAAATCCACAGTCTTCCGGGCGGGAAGGGCGGTTTGCGTGCTGGTCGCCTTCGTTCTTCCGGTCCTGGCAGTTGCCGCTCAAGAGCCATCAAAGCAGCCGTTCAGCGTGAAGGTTGAGACGCAACTCGTCCAGGTGCGTGTGCGCGTTATCGGGCGTGACGGCAAACCCGTCAACGGCCTGGGAAAATCCGATTTTAACGTCCGGGAGAACGGCCGCCAGCGCCAGGTGGAGACGCTGGACTACATTCCAGTTCCGGGATCCGTCCAGAAAGTGCCGCCGGAAGTGAAAACTGCTACGGCCACCGGGCAGCTTTCCCGACACCGTGTGTGGGTCTACATTGACAGTGAAATTGACTCCAGCGAAGTCCCCGAAGCGTACCAGGCCATCAAGCAGTTCGTGTCGAGCCAGGTCCAACCGGATTTTATGGTGTCACTGGACGGGCTGCCCTTTACCGACGACGGGACGAAGCTGCTGCGAACGCTTGAGCAAATGCATCAGCACCCTTACGGGCGACTGCCCGAAGTGCCTCCGCTGATCAATTCAACGCTGGACATGGAGAAGCAGGCCGATTACGAATGGCTGCTTTATTCGGCCTTGCTTTGGGGCGGCAGTGGTACGGCGCCACCGCCGGGCTTCGGCAGTTTGACGCTGAGGCCGGGGCTTGTGCCTGCCGGCCGCGCAGACATCTCAATGCGCGAGGCTGATCTCAAACTGGAGATGAGCGAGACGGAGCGGGAGATGTCGTTTTACGTCCGATCGGCCCTGTTCCGGTATCTTGACGTCATTTACCGGCTCGAAGGCCTTCAGGGCGAGAAGGTGGTGGTTGTTCTCCGGTCCGGGTTGCGGACTGACCCGGAGAGCATGTCGCTTTTGCACCAGTTTGCGGCCGATGCCATGCGGCACCAGATCGTTTTCTACACCGTTGACACCCGAGGCCTGATTAATATCGATCCTACGACCAATCGCTCGAAGCTGCTGCGTTACGGGGTCCCCATTCCAACCTGGAGCATGGGCTCGCCGCTGCAGTTCCAACTGGCCCTGAACGACTACACGCGAACCGAAGAGCTGGAAAATGGACGGAAAGAAGGGCTGGTAGATATTGCCATGCTGACCGGGGGCAAATCGGTCACCGATACGAATGACCTTCACGAGGTGTTCAATGACGTAGTGGAAGCCGCGAGCGGGTATTACGTCATCGGTTTCTATCCGGCAGACCAACGGCAATTGGGCAGATTCAGGCAACTGAAGATTTCTGTGAACGTGCCGCAGGCCAGTGTCTTCGCGCCAAAAGGCTATTATGAGCCGCGGCCCTACGACAAGCTTTCCAAAAGAGAGAAAGAAATTGTGCTGTGGCAGGCCCTGCAGTCGGAAATGCCGCGCGACCTAAACGTTGCGGCCAGCGTGAACGTGTTCCGCGGAGCTAACGGACAATCTGTGGCCCTGATGAGCACCGGCGTCCATCTCGGCTCGCTTGCCGCTACCCGGAAGAAGGATTCCTCCCGGATCCACGTGACCGAATTGGCAGAGATTGCAGCGGCTACCGGCGGAACGCTTCCCCTCTATCACGGACAGGTTGCGAACATCACGGTGGCAAACCCGGCGTTCAGCCGCGCGGCCGCCAGTCCAACGGAATTCGTGACGTTCAATACGAGGATGTTTGTTTCGCCGGGGAAACACATCTGCAAGGTGGTGTTCCGGGACGACAACACCGGCAAGCTGGGAGCCGAGGAGGTGCGCTTTGAGGCGCCGGATTACGAAGGCGCCCCGTCGGCAAGCACGTTGCTGGTGACCTATCACGCGACCCCTGCTCCTGCCGGCGCTACGGTAAAGGTGAATGGAGAGGCTATGCATCTGACCGGGACGGTGCGCGCGGGGCAGATGGACTTTGTTCCCCAGCCCGACGCCACGTTCTACGCGGGCGACCGGATTTATCTGCTCTATGAGCTTTACAACCCGCCGTCGTACGATTTCAACGACCTTGCTGCTTCCACGCGGACCGAATTGCTGAGAAACCACATTCCTGTCCGCCACTTCAATATCAACTGGAAGATCATCCCTGATCCGGCAGAGAAAGAGGCCGTCCTGATTGGCACGCTCGACACGCACGATTTTTTGGCGGGAAGTTATCAGGTTGTACAGTCGGTGCCGCGGGATGCCCAGGCAGAGGGGAAGCTATTTGCAAACTTTGTTCTATTGCCGGGTCAGCCGTGAAGTAGGGGGGAGGAATCTGACAACTCGGTTGTGGGCGGTGGAGGGGCAATGTGCGATCAGGCCGTGGGGCGTGCGTTGGATAAACCGTCCAGCCGGATGTACTTCCATGCGACTCATTTATCAGCGACTCATTTATCGGCTTGACTTAGCCAATCACTGTGTTACGATACAGTTGATTGAGTGTGCGAAATTGTTTTTCGGAAAGGAGGTCAGAGCACTCTTTCCGGGTCCTTTCTTGCGCTTCATCAAGCTCGTTTCCTCAGCGCCACTCCTTAAACGGAAGGCCCATCCTGCAGCAAGTTCATCAAAGTTTTCATCGGGTCTGATCAACACGTTCAATCTCCGGTTCAACATCTCCACAGATTCTCAAACTGGCTGCTGAGTCAGGTTTGGGAAAGTTAAAAACGGCCGCTCAACGAAGGTCCTCGGTGCAACCTTCTGACGTTCGAAGTCTCGGGTTGCGCCACGGGGAAGGCGAAGACAAACCTTATCCCGGTTTCCAGGTGATGGGGCCGGGAGATTGCGGAGGGTCATATGCCATACCATCTCAGCGTGTCGAAGAAAGACAACCAGTGCCGGATTGCGGCGAAAGGCAACGCTCTCGTCATTCACAAAGACGCTGGCGATCTGGTTTATTATCGCACCTTACTCCAGCGCGCGGGATGCGCGGTGGTGACGTGCAACTCGTATGACGACGCCCTGGGCTGCCTTGAGGCCGAGCATTTCGACCTTGTCGTGCTGAGCCAGGGCAGTTCCGCTTTTGAGGGGCGCGGCGTGCTGGAAAAAGCCATCACGATGGGTCGGGACAGGCAGGTGCTGGTGGTGGCGCGGGTCCTGAACATGAGTTGCTATCTGGAAGCAATGCAGCTAGGCGCAAGAGACTACCTGGAAGAGCCGGTTCGGGAACAGGAGATGGTCCGCGCCGTGGAGACTTGTCTGGGTGCCCGAGCGGTGGCAGCCTGAATCTCATCCCGCAGTAAGCCTGCCTGCGATCTCAATTCTGATGCGGCCAGCGTTCTGATTCGTGTGCCGGTTCCACTAAACGACGGGCTGATTGAAGCAAACGGCCACTGGACTTGAAGCGGCAACTGGCTTGCCGTCAAGTTCAGTCGGCTGAGTCCTCCACTTTCTGACAGATTCAATCGCCTGCTGCAGATTCTCAGGTTCCCGGCATCGCAGTGGGCGAGGTACTCTGTACCGGCAGCGAGCTGCCTTCCGGAATTGGAGCGATTCCATGACTAGTGAACGAGCGCAGGGAGAAGACCTGCCGCACAGACCGGCGGTTTTGCCAGATCAGTTTCAGCCAGGCGCGGGCGGTCATCTGGCGGAAATAAATGCCGCGGAACGCCAGCGTAGCGAACACATAGATCAGCTTGGAGACGAACCGCATCTGCTTCATGCGGCTGACGCGTCGGTAGACTCCTTCGGCACTGTAAGCGACGCCCCAGGCAGTCCGCACCTCGCTTTCGAGTTGCGCGGGCGTCATATGTTTGGGAGTAAAGGCGGCGCCGTAGGGGCGATACTTGAGCCAGTGGCGCTCCTCCAGCCGTCCCTGCTCACGCAAAGATTTGTAGAGTGGGGTCCCGGGCAGCGGCGTAAGCTGGCTGAACACCGGAAAGAACCCGGGTGGCCAGTTCCGGACCACTTCCCAGGTCTTACCCGCCACGCCGGGACGGTCACCATCGATGCCCATGATGAATGCCGTGACACAGTAAATGCCCCGGCGCTGGAGCTGGCCGATGATCTGGCCGTACTCTTCCGGCTTGTTAAAGGTCTTGCTCACTTCCTTCAGGCTTTCCGGCAGCACTGATTCCAGCCCGATAAAGACACAGATGCACTTGGACTGCTTCATCAGGTCCAGCAATTCCTGATCGCGCAGAAGGTTCATGGAGATCTGTGCGACCCAGGGAATACGGACGTCCGCTTCGATCATGGCCCGCATCAGGGATTTGGCGCGGCGCGGATTGATGGCGAAGTTGTCATCAACAAAGAAAACCAGGGTGCGTCCCAGGCGCTTCAACAATTTAAGTTCTTCAATAACGTTTTCATTGGTCCGAAAGCGGATTTTCTCCCCGAAAAACGGGCTGACGGTGCAAAAATCGCAGCGGTAGGGGCAGCCCCGGCCTGTTTCGACCGGGGAGATGCTGACGTCAAAGCGTCCCCAGCCGAGCGCCCGCAAAAGCTTGGAGGCCCAGCGTGGCAGCACACTAAACTGCCTGAAATCGGTCTGTTCCCAGGGAACGCGCGGGTAGTTTTCCAGGCTGGGCTTTTCGCACGATCGGTAGACAGGTTGAAGACGGCCTGCCTCAAAATCCTGAATCATCTGCGGCCAAAGGTCATCAGCCTCGCCGCAGGCGACGCTGTCGGCGTGTTCGAGGGCCTCCTCGGGCTCTTCGGTGACATGTGGGCCTCCCATCACCACCGGCACTCCGAGAGCGCGGACGCTGTCGGCAACCGCGTAGGAGCGGTGGATTGTCCGTGTCATACCTCCAACTCCGACGAGGTCAAACTTTTCCCGTCGGACATACTCAGCAATTTCTGCAGGATCCATTCGGACGACGTTGCCGTCGAGGGTTGTGACGTTGTGGCCGGGAGGAGTCAGCGCCTTGAGAACGTAGGGCCACAGAGTCGGCATGTAGCTGTGTGTGATTCGATTGTCGGGAACGTAGAAGAGAACACGCAACATTACCTCCGCTTGATTTGGATTAGCAAATGAGGAAGCACGAACACAGAGTACACTGTTCTAACGGGCCCGGCCCCTAATTTCCCATCGTACGCTCCTGATCGAGCGATGTCAAAACGAAGGGACCCATCGTGGAAATTTGCCGTGCCACGGATAAGGTGAACGCGCCCCTGCTAGAGCAGAACCGATTTGTGAAAGCGAGCAGCCATAATCGAGGTGGACGCAATGACACCTCTGTCATTCCGCGGGAAGGTGTGGCTGGGTTATTCGGAACCGGGAGTTAAGACCTTTCGTGGTTCCGAGGACGCGTTTCTCACAGTTCCTGCGCGTGGCTGGAGCGAAGTGGAACGCGCGAGCCACGACTTTGCAATATTTATACCGTCCAGGTGCGCGGCGCGCTCCAGGAAGTCTCGCGCATAGAGCGCCACGGCCTCGACACCGGCGGCATACTGGTAATTGGGTCTTGCAAGGCTGCCGTTATATGCCCCTACAGCTTTGGCAATGTCGCCATCGCTCCTGTCCAGGAGATGACGAAGCAGCAGCCCGGCATAAGTAGTGAGTACTTCGGAATTGTCCAGATCGAAGCTGAGTTTTTTTGCCGGCCGGAGCCGCGGCGGCAGAGCGGAGTAATCCCGCTTGTCTTGCAGATAGAGATCGTGCGCGCGCCGCAAGGTTTCGCGGGTTATCTGCCACACGCCCATGGCGTAATCGCTGACCAATACCCGCGAGCGCGTGCGCCTCAGGACGATGTCACCGGGCTGCGGCCGCCTCTTCCAGACGGCGTGGTCCAGATCGCCACGGACATTCATATAGTTGTTCTCCATGGCTCCGATGCCCAGAAAGACTTCCAGCGGCAGATCGTAAAAATGCACCACGTCAAGAATGTCTGCTGCCAGCTCGTTCGCCTGGTCCGTGGAAATCGCGGTGGGAACGGGCTGGATGTTCTCCCTGATGCGGCGGTCGGTCCTGGACTTGAACACCAGGAAGCTGGCCAGCGGCTCTAGAAGGCGCGCAGGGGGCACATCAGCCAGCCGCAGCGTGTGAGTGGGATTGTAGCTGCCCAGAAACACAGCAGTTTCGAGGCGCTGGCGGGCGAGGCGCTCGAAGCTGACCGGGTAAATTTCAAAATCGGGGATGTAGCCGTTGCCCTTCAGGCCTCCCAGGTAGGTAACGTCGGAAAGGAGGTTGTTGTCGAGCACCAGAAAGAGCTGATACCGCGGGCCCGGTCTCGCGTTGGTTACGGTAAGCAGGACACGCGAACCGTCAAGGCCGGCGTGCGTCTTCAAATACTCGAAATGGAGATAGGCCTCAAGCTCTGAGCTATAGTCGCCCACTTTCGCAACCAGTGCGTCGGCGCGGAGTTGCACAGCTACGGCGCCGCCCTCTACTTTAATAATAGGCAGCACCGGCTGAAGCGTGAAGTCAAGCTTCAGGGGCCGGGTACGATATTCAACCCAGGCGGAAAGGGCCGCAAGTGCCCCTATCCCCGCCAGAAGCAACAGAAGCGCGCGAGAGGATTTCGGCCTCATCTTGCCCACCTGATGGATATTATAACCCCTGACGAGACCAGGGCTCCTATTGCCAGCTCGGACGCGAGGACTGGCGCTGGCTAATGCCAGAGTGTGTAAGGCTTTACCCGCAGGTTACGCAGATGCGCGACCTCTGGGGAAGAGGCCGTTCAGGCGGGTAGAAGGAATTCGATTCGGCGGACCCGCCGGAAACCACTGTGAAAATATTAAGTGCTTTATTATCAATATCGCAGCCGATAAGCCATGCGTGTGGGAAACCGTACATGGCAGGCAGTAGGCGGAGAGACGTCCTCAAGGCAGATCCTGCCTTAGGACTTTCAAATACGAACGGAATTCCGTGTTATGATTGGGGCGTTGCAGGTGGTATTTTGGGAACGCCTGTCCCGGGCGCTCCTGCTCAAGTATTCGGCTTCTTGTGGATTTTGCCGGGCTGCCAGATGACAGGACCATGATAGCGGGTCTTGCCGGTGTCCGGCGCGGGACCGTTGTGCTGGTGGAGGGGAGAAATACGAATTTTGACGGAATGGAGAATTACGATGTCACATCGACTTTGGGTTGTTTGCGTTTGTGCGGTTTCTTTCCTCACGGTGGCGACGCTGACTCAGGGGCAGAACGTAAGTGAAGTGGGTGGTCTGGCTCCCGTTCCCGGCCATCATCCCGTTTACCAGCACTCGGCTGCTTATCAGGATGGGGGTTCGGCCTCCCATTATGTCTATGCCCCCACTCCAAAAACACAAGATAATGGCCAGCAGCAAACCAATGGAACCCAGGCGCAGGGTCAAAACGGGACCCAGACCCAGGGCACTAATGGGACCCAGAATCAGAGCCAGAACCAGACCCAGCCTCAGACACAGAATTCAACTCAGAATAACCAGGGGCAGACCAAGGAAGAAGCACCTCCTGAAAAACCTCAGTACCTGACTTACTCGACCCAGAAAAAGTCCCTTGAAGAGCAGGCAAAGTCCGGCAAAACTCTCGCCGTGGATTTCAAATCGGCCCCAGCAGGCGCCACCATCACAGTTGACGGTTATTTTGTTGGCAACACGCCCGCCACGGCGCAGATTCCCGTTGGCAAGCATCTGGTATCCGTCACGAAGTGGGGCTATGACACTTGGTCAAAGGAACTTGACATCAATAATGGCAAGGACCTTAGCGTCAATCCCACACTGCACAAAGACTGGTAACCGAGACAGCCACGCCGATCTATGCCGTTTGCGGCATTTGGTCTCGTGACGTCGCAGCAAAAGCAAAGCTAATGGACAAGGCGAGATACCGGGGATAGCTGGCCCGCGGGTATCGTCCCCATCGCTCCATTAGTCTGTCTAAGGGCCTTTTCAGGGGCCGCTGATTTGTGCTTCTGATTTTCCACAGGACCTGAAGCGCTTCTGCGCCGCAAGCCTCCCGCTTGCCCTTTTAATGATGTACCCCTGACCTACCGGTCGCAGACTGGGGTTTTTCTTTCCACGCATCATCGACGCATTCATAGATAAACTGGTGGGATGATCCGCACACGGCGCCAGACGAGGTGTACGGCTTGCATTCTGCTCCTGCTGCTGTTCATTGGAGGGGCGGGAGTATATCCGGCGGCGCCCATGGCGGCCGCAAAGCCCGATACCCGGCAAGGCGGCGAGGCGTTGTCGAACGCACAGGAAGTGGAAACATTCTTTGACCGTTTCTTCGCGCGGGAAATGCCCAGGTGGCACATTCCCGGCGCTGCTTTTGTGTTGGTGAAAGACGACAAGGTGGTATTCAGCAAGGGCTATGGGTATGCGGACCTGAAAAAGCAAACGCCGGTGGTTCCGGGGCAAACCGTCTTTCGTGCAGGGTCCGTTTCAAAGGTCTTCACAGCAACGGCGGTCTTGCAGCTGGTGGAGAGCGGCAAGCTCGATCTCGATGCAAATGTGAATCAGTATCTGACGAATTTCAAATTGCAAGATCCATACCCGCAGCCTGTTACTCTGGCCGAACTACTGACGCACTCGGCGGGTCTTGATGCCAGCGTTATCGGGATCGCTGCGAGGAGCCCTTCGCAGATGACTCCGATTAAGGAGTTCCTGGCAAGAAAGATGCCTCCCGTGATGATGCCGCCGGGAAAGATTTACAGCTATTCGAGTTTTGGGGTTGCGTTGGAAGGTTACCTGGTGCAGAAGATTTCCTGCGAGCCTTTTGACGCTTATATCGACAAGCACATCCTTCTGCCGCTCGATATGCACGACAGCAGCTTCCAATTGACCCCGCAACTGGCCTCGCATCTCGCCACGGGTTATGAATATCATCGCGATCACTACACTGCGCAGCCAATCGACTACTTCAATATTGCTCCCGCGGCGGGACTTTATTCAACAGCCACCGACATGGCGCACTTTTTGATCGCCCAATTGGACGATGGACAATACGATGGCTTACGAATTCTGAGCGAAGCCTCCGCGCGAGAAATGCATCGCAGGCAGTTCACCGATGACCCTCGGCTGGCGGGACGCACCTTCGGCTTTTACGAGCGTTTTGTTAATGGACGCCGCGCGATTGGCCACGGTGGCAACATCCGTGGCTTTGCAAGCCTGCTGATGCTGGTGCCGAAGGAGCATCTGGGATTTTTCCTGGCCTTCAATCGTGACGAGTCGCGGTTTGAAGATTCCCTGATCAACAGCTTCTTCGCCCGCTTTTACCCGGAAGCCAATGGCGATGCGCCGTCGGAGCCAGTGCGCTTGTCCCCAGGCGATCTCAATAAGCTAACTGGCAGCTACAGGAGCAATCCCTATTCCCGCCTCACGTTCGAGAAGCTGCTTACGCTCTACTGGCAGTTTCGCATTACGCCGAACCCGGATGGGTCACTGGAATTCCATTATCCTCATAACTTCAAACCTTCGGCGCGCTGGACGCCGCTGGCGCCGGACTATTTCTTGTGCAGCGACGGCCAGGGTCATGCCGTATTCGACCTGGATTCAGGTGATAGCGTCGTTCACCTGTTTACGGATCGCGACAGCTACGAAAGACTGCCATGGTACGGAGTGGCGGCGTTCCAGGTTGCGCTGGTGAAGGCGTTGATGCTGATTCTCCTTTCGGGCTGCGTCTGGTGGCCGCTCCAGGCATTGGTTCGGCGATTGCGCAGGAGACCCCAAAAAGTCGCGTGGCGCTGGGGACGTTGGTGCGCCGCCGCGCTGGGCGTTTTGAATGTGTTCTTCATCGTCGCGATGCTCCACCTGCTGACGCGGATGGACGACTGGAATTTTGTCTACGGAGTTCCAACTGCGATCAAGGCGCTGCTTTGGATTCCTATCCTCACCACTCTACTCGCCGTCGTTGTGCTCTACTTTGCTGTGCGGGCGTGGAGCAACCAATCGTGGTCCGTGTGGGAGCGCGTGCACTACAGCGTGATTTCCGCAGCGGGCTTGATGTTTGTCTGGTTTTTTGTCTATTGGAACCTGCTGGGCTTTCGCTATTGAGCCGACTGCATCCAGGTGGCAGTGGGCGCCGGGATGCAGATGGAATGATGCCTCCCTTTCATTCCGCCCGCTCGCATGCCTTTGTATTAAAATAGTCAGAAGGAGATTTTGGATCCATGGACAACGACGTTTTGCGGATTGCGGACCGGGAATTCCGCTCGCGATTATTTGTGGGTACGGGCAAGTACAAGAGCTTTCACGAAATGGTGCGCGCGCACGAAGCTTCCGGCGCCGAGGTCGTGACGGTGGCCGTGCGGCGCGTAAACCTTACAGACAAGAGCAAGGAATCGATGCTCGATTATATCGACCGGAAAAGGTTCTTCATCCTTCCCAATACGGCCGGCTGCTACAATGCGGATGAGGCGGTGCGCGCAGCTCGGCTGGCACGTGAAGTTGGATTGTCAAACTGGGTAAAGCTGGAGGTCATCGGCGACCAGAAAACTTTGTTCCCGGACAATTTCGAACTGGTGAAAGCAACTGAGACTCTGGCGCGCGAAGGGTTTGTGGTGATGCCTTACACAAACGACGACCTGGTCACTGCCCGTCGTCTGATCGACGCCGGCGCGGCGGCCGTGATGCCGCTGGGCGCCCCCATCGGGTCGGGGATGGGAATCCAGAATACTGCCAATTTGCGGATTCTGCGCGAGATGATTACGGAGGTCCCCCTCATCGTGGATGCCGGGGTCGGCACCGCTTCCGACGCAGCGCTGGCGATGGAACTGGGAGCGGACGGCGTGCTGATGAATACAGGAATCGCCGGCGCGCAGGACCCGGTCTTGATGGCCGAGGCAATGAAGCAGGCGATCGAGGCGGGGCGCAAGGCCTACCTGGCCGGCCGCATACCGAGGAAACTCTATGCAACCGCATCCAGCCCTCTGGAGGGCGTGGTTCGCTGACTGGCGGAAGACGGCTAAAGGGCGACTTCGCGAGCTGAAGATACCCTGACTGTGATCAGCCCACAACGATCTGTGATGTGGCGGATTTAGCGGCGGGTGGGGGTTTGTGCGGGTGGTCCCTGCCGTGGACCGGCCGACGACTCAGCCAATCCCTTGTCAGGCAGCGTGTAAATGATTTCGCCGGGCCTGGCCAGTCGCAACTGGTCGCGGGCCTGTTTTTCAATGGCTTCGGGATTGTTCTTCAGAGCATGGATTTTCTGCTCGAGTTGCTGGTTCTCAATTGAAACTTTTTGAATCTGCCGCTGCAGAGCGGTGTAGTCCTTTTTTTCCCGCCGCAGCGTCATATACCCATTACTGCCAAAAATCTCATGCATCAGCAGGACGAGGCTGAGCAAGGCCATCGCGAAGAGGGCATTACGCCTGAGCGTTTTGCGGTCCCAATTAAGGAGATTCATAAAGCAGTTAGAGCAACCTCATCCCATCGGGTTCCGAGCCGCCTGGAACGCGCCTTCCCAAGGCGTGCAAGCCGACGCAGTTGCCAGAATATCACTGTTTGCGCAGAAAGTTGCAAACTATTGCTTTCCGGTTGCGTTTCATCGGCCTAACCACTCAAGGGGCACGCCGGGATTCCCGGAAACGATTCGGGTGGCGGCTGTAGAGTGTCTGGTGTATCTTGAAGATGAGGTCTGCAAAAGAGCGAACAACATCGGGATCTCCAGGGAGCCTACCCTGTTGACCGGGCGTTCGACGCATGACAGGTTGCGAGCAGCGCCCTCTCCGTCCACGAGGAGGTCACGTGACCGATAAAGTTGTCATTATGGTAACGGCTTCCAGCCGGCGGGAGTGCCGCAGGATTGCCCGACGTTTGATTGAGGAGAAGTTGGCGGCCTGCGTCAACATTACCCAACCCATCCAGTCCGTTTACCGCTGGGAAGGGAAGATCGATCACGGCAGGGAATTCCTGATGTTCATTAAGACAACCCGTGATCTGTTCCCGCAGATCAGATCAGAGATTGCGCTGATCCACTCCTACCACACTCCAGAGATCATTTGCCTGCCTATCATTGATGGGTCCCCTAACTATCTGCAGTGGGTAGCTGATGCGGTAGGACCCTCCGTACAGAACATAGCCTCAAAGGAATAATTCCGAGCGGATACAGGTTCACACCAGAGTCTTTCCAGGCGCGAAGCTATGAAGCGTTTACTATATAATTAATCACTGATCCGGACTTGACATTGCAACCAACGCATCTTAGAATCCCTTCATCGGCGGCATGTTCCGCTGACCAGGTGGCCTGTTTTCAGTAAGATAACGATTGGCCGCTTGTTTGAAGATTTTGAATATCGTAAATGCAAAGGTTCGAGGGCAAGTTGCTACCCGGCCAGACCAGTCGCCCCGGGCCTGCTCAGTTCGAGCGCTTTACCAGACTTGAGCGGAAGCGCGTTAGCTGTTTCCCAATCACCGCTCTTTTCCTTCAAGTTCTCTCCAGTGGATTCAGAGAATCCAGCCGGGGGCCGGGGTCCAGAAGTAAGTAAGCCGCTAATTGAAATTCAGGAGGGGGGCATGCCAATGCTGAAATCCATGAGATCGTGTGTCTGGATTTTTGCCCTGTTGGTTGTGTTTTCGACTAGTCTCTATGCTCAAAATTTCGTTTATACGAATAACGACCTTGCGAGCGCCAATGCTAACTCTGTTTCTGCCTATTCGGTGGATACGAATGGCGACTTGAGTCCTATTCCTGGTTCGCCCTTTGCGACCAACGGCACCGGCAACGGTGGAGGTCTTTCCTCTGCCAGCCGCATTGTTGTTGCTGGCAACTTCCTTTATGCTTCGAATGCCGCCAGCAACAACGTCAGTGCTTTCACCGTTGATACAGGCACCGGCGTTTTGACCGCCGTAAGCGGAACTCCATTTCCCACAAATGCTTTCGACGATCCGTCCAATTCCGGCATTTCGCTGGCGGCTACGCCGGGCGGGAATTTTCTCTATGCGGGCAGCACGGGTTTTGGCGGGCAGATATCGATCTTCAGTATTAACTCAGCGACAGGCGCGCTAACGATGCTGGGAAGTCCGATTTTTGCGGGTGGGGCGGTGTCTGGCCTGAAGGTGAGCCCTGACGGTAAATTCCTTGCGGTTGCCCTCTCTCAGCTCGGTCAAATAGCGGTGTTCGCCATTCAGTCCGATGGGAGCTTGCAGGCAGTTGCCAATTCTCCATTCACGCTGACTTCGGGTTCTGCCACCGGCGTCGATATCAACTGTGCGAGTAATCTGCTCTATGCCGGCGGGCCATCGGGGAATATTTACGCATTCAATATCGCTTCCGATGGACAGCTCACAGCAGTTACGGGTTCGCCCTTTGGTACGGGGCATGCCAGCAACCAGGTGGTGACCCTCAGCACCGACGACAAGACGCTCTTTTCCAGCAATCAGGGTGACAATACGGTAACGGCGTTCGCCGTGGATTCAACTGGCGGCTTAACGCTGCCAGGAACTTCGGTCAACGCCGCTGGGACCGCTGGGGTGGACACTCTTCCGGGCGGGCTGTCGGTCAGCAACGATGGCACTCTCCTTTTCGCCGCTGATACGTTCAGTGCGGTTTCGTCGTTTGTCCTGGGAGGATCATCGCCGCTCATCTTCGGCACGCTGACTTCCACGATATCACCGTTGCATTCCCTTGCCGCTTTCCCTGCAAAAGCCTGCTCGTCCGGATCGACCTCGGCGGGCCTGTCTGCAACCCTGCAGATTTTGGCCGGACCGCCGCCCGGATTTGACCTGGAAGCAACGCTCAGCCTCGACTCAAGTATTGTAGTCAATCCGCTGACGCAAGTGGTTAACATTCAGATTGGAACTCTTTCGACCAGTTTGCCTGCAGGCTCGTTCAAGTTCGCCCAAAACGGAAAGAATTCAGGAAGCTACGTTTTCCAGGGTACACTCAGCAACACCAACCTGAAAGTGCTGATTAGGCCGCTCGGCCAGAATCAGTTTCAGATCTCCGTCTTCGGCAAGCAGATTGACTTGTCGGGCCTCCCCACCCCCATAGCGGTCACTGTTGGTATTGGAGGCAATTCCGCCAGCGCCAGCGTAATGCCAATTTCAGGGCCTCAGCGCTTAAACTCGCCCGTGAAGTGACGCCCCAACAGGTCCTGCAAAGGGCCGGATGCTCACTACTGCTTTTTTCGGAGAGTTTTTCGCGGCTGGCCAGCTAGCTGGCCGTATTGTGACAATTTAAGTCTTTGGCACGGGCAGGACTACTACGCCATAATGACCCGCTTTCTCGTGTTGAGACTTGCTACCCCCCCGTATGTCCAGTGTGCTAATCTAAGAAACACGCATTTAGGGCTGAATTTTCGTCTTCCTTGTGCCACTCGGGAAGCCGAATCTACTGCTGGGGGGACGCAAACGCCATGACGAGGTGGAGAAATGCGGTTATCCAGGCTGGGTTTAATTTTCATGTTCGTTTGCATGTCTGTAATTGCCAAGGCTGAAATCATTCAACTAAAGAACGGTGACCACCTGAACGGCACCTTCCAACGGCTGCTGGGTGGCAATGTCATCTTTGAAACCGCTAACCTGGGCACCCTGACCATACCTGCCGCCAACATCACGAATTTCACTTCCGCGGCAACGGTCGTTGTCCTTCTCAAGGGCGGGAAAAGAGCGGACGGAATTTTTTCGGTGACCGGCTCAGGCGCCTGGCAACTGCAATCCAACAACGCTACTACGCCGCTGTCGCCGGGGGACGTGGTGGCGATCTACCCGTCCGAGGTTTTCATGAAGGAAAACCCTGAAGGGCATCGACTGCCGTGGCAGGATTGGAAGGGAGGAGGGGCTTTGGGCTACGTCCTCCAGCAGTCCAGCCAGGATTCCAGGTCGCTTTCGATAATTTTTGCCAGCAAACGTCAAGAACCACGATTGGAAGGGCTCCCGCCTCGGCAGCGCACGAGTTTCGGCTTCAATCTGGCCAACGCCACCATTACCCAATCGGGAGTGACGACCCGGGCCAATACGCTGACCTCCGTTCTTCGGCAGGACTTTTTTATCGGTGGCGATGCGCGCAATTTTCTTTTTGTGCAAGGCCAGTGGGACCACCTCCAGCCACAGGAATTGGACCTACGACAGAGCTACGGCGGCGGCATTGGAAGAGACCTGATCCGGCACGCCGCTTTTACTTTCAGCATCCAGGGGGGGGCCACCTACGTCAGAACGAGTTTCGCAACCGGGGAACTACGCAACGAAATGGAAGGACTGGCGGGGGAGAAGATCGTCTGGGCCGGTTTTAAACATCTGAACATCGACCATGAATTTGACTTTTTCCCCAGCCTGACGTCCGCTGGAGACTACCGGTTCAACTCACTGACCGCGCTGAACGCACCCATTTCGAAGCATTTCTCCTTCAACGTCGGCCTCACCGACCAGTATCTCAGCAGGCCGGTGCCAGGAACGCAGGGCAATGTCCTGATCTTGAGCACGGGCCTGGGCGTCAACTTTTGATCGAATGATCTGCAATCATCGATGTGGCACGCCATTCCCGCTGCCTTCCTGCGGCGGCCACATCGAGCCTTTCCCGTGTTCACTTAAACCGCTTACGGAATTTCAGCTCCAGGCCAAAAATGCCGTTCTGGTCACGGAAGCCCCGCACGGACATGCGAGGGTTTACGGTGAACTCGAATTCGATCACGCGGTATTGCGAGTTGGCCGTACTGGTTTCATAGGTGAGGGTCAGGGCTGGGGAAAGTTGCTGCTCGACGGTGAGGACGGGGCCGCTCAGCGTTCCGAGTTCAGTGCTGGCGGGCGAAAATTTGATGCGGCTCACCCCGAACAGGCGCTGGATTCTTCCCGTCATCTGGCTTGAGAGCGCCTGCGAAAGCAGGGCGCTTGCGCCGGTCGTGGAGAACGGGTTCCTGCTTTCGGGAGCGAATTCTTCCAGGCGCCTGGAGTATCCGAATGCCAGCAGTGAGAGTATGTCCGAGGTTGGCAAGGGAGGATCAGACCGGTAGGAAAATCGAATCCGGTCAGGCGGTCCGGAGATTTCAAGGGTCAAGTCGTACTTCTCGACGCGTGTCTGCGCTTGCAGGTCAAGGACGGGCTCCGTCCGAAAAGGGTTGCTCATGGAAATATCGCCGCGGGTCAGCGTATAGCGATTGCCGCGGAAGATGGCATCACCGCTGCGCAGATAGACGTTGCCCACCACGACGGGATTGGCAAGGGTGCCTTGAACATGGAGATCGATGTCCGAAACAAGACGGAGGTCATGGGTTTCAATGCGAACGGGCCGGAGCGAGGCGAGCCCCACGTTCAGGCTGATGCTGGAAGCGAGCGATGAAGGGTGGCTGACAGACGTTCCGCCAAACGGGCTGGGTCCGGAGATGAAGTCTGCCAGGTTCAGGCTTTCACTGGCAAAAAGGTTGCGCACCACGACATTGCCGTTGAGCTGACCTTGCGCAGTGGTCCCGGCGAGCGTGAGGTTGCCGTCCAGGACGGATGTGAATTCAGCCGGATAGCGCACGCGAACCTGGGAAAGTTCCGCCCGGATCTGATAGCGAGGGGCGTCCTGCAGGACCAGGAATCCGGAAAGGCGGACGGTCCCGCCACCGATGGTTCCTTTCAGGGCAGAGATGACTGCCCGCTCTCCTTCCAGCTTGATGGCGCCGTTCAGCGCATTCAGCCGGAAGGGGAGGTCTGTGTAACCGAGCCCAACGTCTTTAACCTGGATCTCGCCGCTCAGTTGCGGTTCTGACAATGGGCCCCTGATCCTCAATTGCAGGTCTGATTCTCCGGTAGCCTGGACATCACTCGCCAGCAGGCCGATCAACGTCGCCGCCGCTTTGCCCTTGGCGGAGATATCAAGCGTCGCGAGGCGCCCAAAACGGACCGACCCTCCCGCTTCAAAATTAGTGGACGGCCCCTCCAGTCGAAGCTGTTTAAGTTTAAGACTTCCGTCGGCGTAGCTGATCTCGACAGGCCCATCGTTTGAAAGGCTGAGGGAGGGGAAGTTGATCCGGAGCTGCTGGACTTCGCTGCTTCCGGTCAACTTACCGATCTGCCTGAACGGGCCTTCCAAAGAAAACGCGCCGCTGGCGGAAACTGCGGCCGCCATCGAGTGGCCCGAAAGCTCCTGGATCCAGGGGTCCATGCGCATTCCGGAGTATTGTCCCGAAAGGTGCAGGGGCCAGTTGTCTCGCGTCTCGATGTCTCCGGCCATCTGGAAATTGCCAGCCTGTCCGCCCCCGCCCTTGACCTGGAGCTTTATCTGCCGGTCCTGCCAATCGCCGTCGGCGTGCACGCTTCCGAGTTGCTGCCCTCTCCACGCGAGGCCCGTGATATCAATTCCCGCATGCAATTGCGCCCTGTCAAAAGCTCCACCACCCTGGAGGTCGAAACCGACAAGGCCGGAAATTCCGCCACTCGTTTTTGTGCCGGCTGTTTGAGGATTGAGGAAGTGGATGTGCTCGAGTGGAAAATTCCGGCCACGCACGCTGGCGGAAAACGTGCGCTCCACCGGATCCACCTGCATGGTTCCGTCTGCACGCCCCTGGCCTTCCGTGAGCTTAAAGGCCCGGATGTTCCAGTTGGATCTGGTGGCGATAATTTCCGCCGACAACGAGTCAAACGGGACCCCAGCAAACTCCCCTTTGTCGATCGAAACCTGACCGCGCCCGGAGAGGCTTTCAACTGTGCCTTCCACCTGCACCTGACCCGAAAGCAAGCCCTGCATCGAAGGCTTCAAACTCAGGGCGGCCCGCAGGCCTGCGACAGGAGTTTCATGGGCTGCCGCATCGAGACGCACGGTGCTGTAAGGTTCGAGTTTCCAATCCACCAAGCCGATGTCGGCATTCAGAGTGAGCAAACTCCTGCCCAGCTTGAGCCGCCCTGACTGGATTCGTGTCTCCAGGGGCGAGACGACGACGTTCGCATCGAAGCTGTCCCACAGCCATCCTCCATAATTGAATTTCCCGGTGCTGATTTGGCCTGCGATTTGGGGCTTCGATAAAGTTCCGGATAAATGACCTGTGAACACGGCCTGGCTGTGGAGCGTGACTGGAAGTGGGTTTCGGGTTTCGATCATGATCCGGGCGATAGGGCGCCATTCCTCGAAATCTGAAGTCACGAACCTGACCGCCAACGATGATCCGGCATCGCCGAGTGTGCCCAGGGCGTCCAATGTCGAGCGGGGAGTCGATATCTCTGCGTGGTCGAGAGTCAAGAGGACCTTTTTCCCCACGTCAAACGATCCTTGCGCCTGTCCGCTCAACAGAAGTCCTGAAATCTTCGGCCGTTTTGGAGGACCGAATCG
This sequence comes from Terriglobia bacterium, assembly GCA_035712365.1. Lineage (NCBI taxonomy): Bacteria > Pseudomonadati > Acidobacteriota > Terriglobia > Terriglobia bacterium. The sequence goes on along the minus strand of DASTAW010000021.1, from coordinate 36,198 downwards.
AAGCTCGAACTGGCTTTTCAAACCGGAGGGCCCTTCCCAATTTGCCTTGACAGTTCCGTTGATAACAGCCTGAGGATGGAAATCCCCAATGGAGGCCAGCGCACGGGGCGCCGCTTGCATTAAGACGCCAAGATCCAGGTTCTTTACTTGACTGCGCAGAACAACCCGCCGCCGGGCTTTGAGCAGATTCAGGGTGGCGTCGCCGTCTGCCCTTGCCTTCAGGCCGGTGAGGGAGAAGCCTGGGACCCTCAACACGTTCCCGGCAAGCTCGTAATCGGAAGTGAAGTTCAGTTTACCCGGGTTGACTTCCCGCGTCCTCAGCTTCAGATCGCGCGCGCGGATGCGGCCCTTAGCCGAAATCCCCTTTGGGTTATAGCTCCCTGTGCCGTCCACGTAAAGGTAACCGCTTTCGAGTGGTGTGATTCTGAGGGCGCGGGCAAATTCCTGAAGACCGCCGTTCATGCGGAAGTCAAAGTTTGCGGCAAATTCTGGCGTCCAGTGGAGGGTGCCGGCGAGATGTCCGCGAAAGTTTGCGATTTGCCAGCTTAAACCGGGCACGTCAATCTGCTGGTCTGAGAGCTTGAATGTAGTGGCAAAGGAGAGGTGCGGCCAGGTATGTCCCTGCCAGTCGAGCGCGGTGTCGGACGAGGCGATCGAGCCAGAATAGCGGCGGTCCTGGCTGAGGTGCAACTGGATGGCGACGCTGTTGCCGCCCACCTCGAGAGGGATCCGCTGGTTATTCCATTGCAGGGTGGTGCGGCTCAGCGTCATGCGCTTGATTTCCAGATTCAAGAGGTCAGCCAGGGCACGTCCGTTGCGGGCTACTGCAGTGGCGCCAGGAAGGTTCGTTGAGCCGTCTGCGTAGGTGTGGACACAGATTTCAGCCTGCTGCCACTGTAGGGTCCGAAGCAAGAGCCGGAACTCCACGAGCGATTGTGGACTGACATTCGCCACCACATCACTCGCTGAAAACAGAGGTTGTACAGTGTCTTTCTCAAGCCCGTGGACCACCAGCCGGTCAAAACTGACCCTGAGGCGGAGAGGGCTGAACTTCATTCCTGCAATTTCGACTAGTCCTCCGGTGACCTGCGTCAGGCCTGCCTCAATACGCTGCTGAAGGATATTGCGAAACCACGCCGTACTGGCAAGGCCGATGATCACGGCCACGAGAACAACGATAATCCCGGCCGAGTAAATCAGCCAGCGTACCAGTCTCCGCAATTTCGAATCCTTCGAGTTCAACCTTCGGACCCTCACCATCTCATTCTGCGTGAATGGTCACCCGATGGGTTGACTTCAGCCGATCGAGCCAGTTGTCGAGCAACCCGTTCATTTTCTTCTGCACCAGAATTTCACTGATCTGTTCTCTAACGTCGTCCAGAGCAGGTGGCGGGCCGCCATGGGCCTTCGCATACTCAGGGACAAAAGTGTTTTTGTAGTAGTCTTCCACTTCACTGGGATCCGGCGTCGCCGCGGGCCGCAATCGGTTGTTAATCATTTGCAGGGTACGCTGGTAAAGCTCAAGCCGCTTCAACACCTGCGGTTCTGTCATTCCCAGTGATTGGAGCGACTCGCTGTAGGCTGATGGGTCGTGAAATTTCTCGCGGACGCTCTTCAGCGTATCCTCGGCGTTTTTCGTCCCGTCCTTTGAGGGTCCCACTGACCGCTGGATCTGTTCAGCGAGCAGCCTTTGACTGATGAGCCTGCTGAGAGCGTCTTTGCTCTCTTCAGGGGTCGGCCCGCCCGCCGGCGTTTTCCCGTCCAGGAAACGTTCGAATCGGTATTCCTCGGTAACGTCGCGCTGGGTGATGGCGTCATCGCCAACCGAGGCGACCACGCTGTTGAGCGTCTCAGCTCCCGCAGGAACGGGGAGGAGACCCGCTATCACGAGCAGCATGCAGGAGGCGATCAGAAGCTTTGGCCGATGCTTAAAAAATACTGTATGCGTGGTAATCGGAGCACCTCCAGGCCATTCTGGCCGGCAACCTGGTACTGTGTCGGGTTCAGAGCATAACCCACGTCGAACCGCAGCGGGCCGACGGGTGTTTTATAAAGCAGTCCCACACCCACCGCGTGGACCGTGTAATCCAAATCCGTTGGAGAACTCTGCGAGACCTTCAGCAGGCGCATTCTGCGGACGGTGGAGTATACATTCCCCATGTCGTGGAAAAGCACCACGCCCATGCGGTCCTGAGCGACAGAAAAGCGGAGTTCGAGTGAATTCAGAAAAAGGGCGTTTCCGCCGATCGGAAACCCGGTTTGCGGGTCGCGCGGCCCAGCCTGGTTGATGGAAAATCCGCGGAGTGAATCGCTTCCGCCCGAGAAGAGCCGCTCTGGGAGGGGAATCTCATGGGTCAGAATGACCTGCTGTGACCCGTCAGGATTAGTGACAGTCACCTGCCTGAGACTGCCGTAGGGCGACTCAATTGCCAACCGCGTATTACGTGCGAAAACCAGGAATGGAGTCAGGCGGTAGTAGGTGGCGTTTTGAGTTACAAGCCGAAGGAAGTTGGCTGCTGACCCCAGGCCGGACCAGGAGATGCCTGCGTCAGCCAGCGAATACGACCCGCGCGTAGGATCGACCGGATTGTCACGATGATCATTAACGTAGCTGAGCGCAAACATGCCGATCCGAGCCGCACGGCTGGCAAGCGGGATCTGTTCAGGTGAGATCTTATTCGACAGGTCGAGCGCCTGGACGTTGCGAAAAGAATAACGCGCCGACAGGAAAGTAGTCTGGCTCCAACGCTTTTCCAGGACCACCGACGCTTCCTTTCGTCTTGCCGTAAAGGTTAAAACATTGCGGCTGGAGTCGGCATTGGCGATGAGCCGCACACTGATGTCGCGGCGCGTCGGAAATTTGGGGATGAAGTAGCTGACGTCAGCCCCCTTGTCGAGGGTTGAAAACCTGCCACGAAAGCTCAGCGTCTGGTCGCGGCCGCCTACGCCGATGCGCGAGACCTCCAGAGAAACCCGAGGGCTGGCTTTCAACTGGCCCTGGGGTTCGTTGCTGCCCAGCCGCTGGACTTCGACGCCGCCGCCATATCCCAGCGTCCAACGGGGCGCCTCTTCCATGCTGACCAGAACGGTCTTTTGGGTCTCTTCCGCCTGCGGGTTCTGAGGCGCAATCTGCACCTGGTTAAACAGTCCGAGATCGTAGAGCTTCCGCTGAGACTCCAGCAGGGCGCTATCATTGATCGGCTGATTTCTTCCGAACGTCAGTTCGCGCCGCACAACTCCATCGCGCGCGTGCTTGTTGCCAAGCAGAACCACCCGCTCGATCGTTTGCTGGTTTCCAGGGACGACGGCGTAATTCACGTTCATCAGATGGTCCTGCCCCGCCGCGGCACTGCTGGTGTTGACGCTGGCGTGAGAATAGCCATGGTTGGTGAAATAGCGAAGGATCGAGTCACGATCGTTTTGTTCGTTTTCGGGCGAGTAGAATGAGCCGGGTCGATTGGCCAGGCGCGCCATCAGCAGTTTACGCTGGTCGTCGGTAACGCCCTGGATTTCAACCTTCCCCACCATCGTTCTTTCTCCTTCCTGAATATCGAGCGTGACGAAAAGATGCTGCGGCAAATCCCGATAGTAGAAATTGAAACGGGGAGTTATCTTTGCGTCCAGGAAGCCCTGCGATTCGTATACACCCTTCAGGGCTTTGATGTCATTGTTGAGCATTTTATTGCTGAATGCGGCGCTCTGGAACGGGAATTCTGCTCTGCGGACCGTCATGGTTGGCGCGAGGGTTGCATCGGGAAGGTGGCTATTCCCGGTGAACTTGTATCCTTCAAAGCTCCCGATCGGTCCTCGCGCTACCTTGTAGGTCACCCGCATGTGATCGGCCGTGACGTGTTCGACGGGTTCGACGGTGACCTTGGCCCGCAGATAGCCTTTCTGCTGGTAGAAGTCGGTCAACGCTTCGTTTCCCCTTTCGAGGGAAGGCTGGTCAATTACACCGTCCTGGTAGAGAGGAAGTATATCCCGTAGTTTGCGACGGGAGATGTCCGCGCCTCGGACGTGGACCTCGATCACCGGCCCGGCTTCGCACTGGACAAAAAGGGTTTCCGTGTTCGTTTTGGGAGCAAATACGCGCTTCTGAACCGTGGCGCTGGCCTGGATATAGCCGCGTTGCAGGTAGAAATTATGGATCTTATAAAGGCCCTTTTCGATGTCCGCTGATGTGATCTGATTGCCCGGATGCCAGCCCGTTACCGACCGAAGCCGGTCGGGAGAATAGGCCGAATGACCATTGAAGATTACGGCCTTCAATCGGGCCTGAGGTCCCGGCGTTATCGCAACCAGGATATTGGCTTCCTCGGTGGCTGGATTCGGCGCGACTGAGTTCTGAACCTTCGCTTGATAGAACGCGTTGTCGTGAAGTACGGCAAGGATGTCTTGCATGGCCGCTGCAAGCTCGTCCGGGTAAAGAGGATGTCCCAGCGGCAGGCGGGCGGAGGCTACGAGGGTGCTGGCGTCCAGCGGTTTGGGCGTCCCGGTGACTTGCACAGAACCAATATAATACCGTGCCTTGCCTGCAAAGGTGAGCACCACGCCGCCTGCTTCCGGCTCCGCGTCGGCGCGAAGGCTGGCAAAGCGGCCGGTCGCGTAAAGATTTTTCAGGCTTTCATCAACTTTCGCCGGATCGAGTAACTCCCCGATTTGCTGCACAATCTGTGTCTTGAATTGGTACAGATAAAGCTGCGCGTCCGTCTTCAGCTCAATACGTACGACCCTTTGGCCCCACTCAGGGGACTGGGCAATTGCGAGAACAGTACATCCCAGCCAGATAAACAGCAAAAGAAATCCAGCGTGAAAAATGTACTTGCGGGGGGAAGTCGAAGCTGAACGGAACCCGTGGCGCTCGCTGGCTGTGTCCGCCAAAGTTGGGGGATACGATTGCTTGCCGCAATTCCTTTTCCAACAGATCAGTCGTTGCTCCCTATCGTTTTTCGCCGCCTAAAACAAGTCCTATTATATATTTCTTTTCAGGGGAGCACCGAGAAGGCCCACTTCGCACGGGATGGGCCGTCTGGCCTCGGTGGCCTCCGGTCCCTGGACTGACTGTTACTGCCCAGTCCGGTCCCGTCCAGGGAAGGAACATCCGGAGCGCAGCGGTCAGCAGCCGGTTAGCGGACGATACCCCCCAATAGCTCCTTCAGCAGGTTCGATGCCGGAAACCCCTGGCCGAGATGCTGGCGGAAGCCTTCCGCCCAACGAAAACCGGCCCGCTTTCCTGCCGCCTTCGCCATCTTCCTCATGGTGGCAATTGTTTCAGGTATCCCCTGCTGCGATTTGAGCCATGCCTGCTGGCTCTCATGGCAGGCGAGCATTTCTTCCTTGCGTTTGAGCGTTGTGCTGATATCCACGCAGATTGTGGATTCAATTTTGTGTCCGACAATGTCGCGCCTGCCAAACGCCTCGGCGTAGTAGAGGTGGGGCACGCTCTTGAGCGGTGGAGCCGGACGCCCGGTGCCCGTCTTGAAATTGGGGGCCATCGCGCCAAAGCAGGCGCTCTGGCAGAGGTGGCTCACCATTTCGTGGTCAATCATGTAATCAACCGGAGAATGCGTCAGCACCAGAGCGGGATTCGTCTGCCGGACAAGTTCCATGACTTTGTTCAGGTGAGGACGGTCGTAAAAAACCAGAAGGTCCTTGCTCTTCAGGCAGCGGTACCGTGCGCCAATCAGTGTGGCGGAGCGTGACGCTTCCTGCTGCCGCACCTTCGAAATCCTGGCTGCCGGAACGGTCGTGCTGCCACAGTCTCCCGCCGTCAGGGTTGCCATCTGGATCCTGGCGCCGCGCGCAGCGAGAAGAGCCAGCGTTCCCGCACAAAGGAACTCCGCATCATCGGGATGCGCGAAAACCGCCAGAACGTTGATGGCCTTGGGCATCAGGTCGGAGCTCCGTTAGTGGCACAGGCGGACATGCTCCATCTCCGCCGGCCCGGGCAAAAGATCAGACGGTTTGCCGTCGCGGCTACTCAGCCACGCTGAAGGTTGCTGCCAGGCGGGACGTCCCCCAGGCAACTTCAAGATCACCATGGCTCCCGTTGGCGGAAAGTTTGATGGTCATCTGGTCCACCGAGTCCTGGCCATTTTCCACTCTCATAGGTGTTTCAGCGACCTTCGCGCTGGAATCGTATTCGTCATAGGGCTTGGTGGACGCCACCAGGACCCACTTACCGGGTTCGGCCAACTCGGCCAGTAGAATATGTTTTCCCTTTGGGACTCGCGTATTTCCGAACAGCAGGTCGTGGTCGGATTCGATGGTTGTAGGCGTATTTGCTCCCATACGCCATACCTGGCCGGGCTTGAGCATGCCCAAAGGATCGCGACCTTTGAGCATTGGGCGACCGTAATCAATCGAGACATGGGCGGAGCCGATGGTTGCGGTGGCTTCTCCTCGATCGCCGCCCTGCGCCAGGAGCAGAGCAGCTCCGAGACTAGCTATCGCGATGGCAACGATGCTGATACCGGTGCGTTTGAGGCACTTCATCGATGTACCCTCCTTTAATCTTGTATTCAGGATCGCTGATGAGACCCGTTGAAGTTAGATTAATGCTTTCCGGATGATCCAGCTATGGCCTTCGCGATGGCTTCCCGAAGCGTTGCCGGGCTTGTAAACCCAACCCAGTGGCCTGTAATCGTGCCTTGCCGATTAATGAGAAAAAGCGTGGGATAAATAGAGATGCCGCCGTACGACTGGTTGCTTTCCTTGTTCCAGCGAGCAATGGGAAAGGTGATTCCTTCCTTCTCCGCATACCGCTGGCGGGTCTCGTCGCTGATGCCGAGCCCCAGTAGATCATCAGCGTTGGCCCCCACCACTTCAAACACTTTGGATCCAAAATCGCGCTGAATCCGGGCAAGCTCCGGCGCCTCTTTCATGCAAGGCGGGCAACCTGTGAACCAGACGTACAGCAGAGCAACTTTTCCGTCGAGCCCAGCGGAGGTGAGTTGCTTGTTGCCGGCTGCCGCCAGACTGAAGGAGGGCGCGGTCTTCCCGACCCAGCCGCCGAGTTCGTGCTTCGCTCCCGCTGCAAACCGGGGATCGTCCCGGATCAATTCCGCGTCTACTTTGGTGATTTCTCCCGTCGCCGGATCGCGCGTGATGAATTTCGGTACGCGAGGATCAGCTTCCATGACGCGGAGCAGCGTGTCGGCTTCCTCCGGATTCTTCAGCGAAAACTGTTCGGCAATGGTCTTCAGGTTTGGTGGCGCGGAAAACCTCTGCTGATACTGGACGACGAAGGTTGGAATCCGGAAGAAATCCTTATAGAGCTTGCCCAGCGCCGCGTGATCTTCAGGGGTCGTAAACACCGTGTTGTACAAATCTGTCACGCGTACCGGCTGACCGGCCTTCAGGTGGTCACGAATATAGCTGAGGATTTTTGCCTGGGGATCGGCCTGCGCCAGCAGGCAGCCGACGCCGAGGCCCAGGGTTGCGGCCGCAACCACCACAGACTGAAGCAGATTCTTCAATGGCTGCGGGCCTCCGCAGATGATTTTGCCGCTTGCGTTGTTTTTTCGAACGACTGCCATTGAAAGCCCAGCGAATACTGGATGTACTGGTCGAGGAATTCCCATCCATGGCCACCCTGCCGCAGCGCGTAAGTATGAGGGTAGTTTTCCCTGCTGAGAATTTCGTCCAGGATGCCGGCGCCCTTGTCAAACCCAAAACGGTCCTGGTCTCCGACGTCGAAATAGATCTTGAGGCCCTGGAATTTTGAAGGATCTTTGGCCAACGTCAGCGGGCTGTTTTCTTCCCAGTACGCCTGATTGAGCGGCGAACCGAACGCATGGCTCAGGATGCGTGAGTAGAATTGCCAGCGGCCCTCGGCAGGAAGAGGATTAGGCAGCTTATCGATCAGCACAGCGCTGGTGGCCGCCACGGAGCCAAACAGATCGGAATGGCGCATGGCCAGGTGCAGCGCGCCATAGCCACCCATCGAGAGGCCGCTGATGCCCCGCGCTCCTTTCGTGTCAATGGTCCTGTAGTGGTGATCGATAAACGGCACAAGCTCCTGAATGAAGAAATCTTCGTATCGGTCCTTGCCATCTTCTGAATTGATATAGAAGGTCTCTCCTCCATTTGGCAGCACCACAATAAATTGCCCAATGGTCCCATCGGCCGTCAGGCGATCGAAATTCTCCTTGCCGCCGCGGTCAATCCAGCGATGGTCGTTTTCGAACAAACCGTGCAGAAAATAGAGCACCGGGTACCGCCGGCTCGAGCTCGCATAATCAGCCGGGAGGTCGATGCAATAATCTACCGGATGGTCCAGGATTTTACTTGGGACAGAGTCGCACTGGATCGTGCCTGGCGCGGCAGCCAGAGCGACGCTGCCAGAGGCGAGGGCCCACGCGATGAACAAGATTGCGGCCGCGTACTGGCCGGCGCCGTGCAGTCGTCCACAAGCGGAACCACGGTCCTCAAAACAAATTGTTCTGCTCATAGATTAATGGGGTGCAGGCGTGCTGGCATGGGTACGCTCGCCTTCCACATAGATGTTGATCTTGCCGCCGCGCGATTCGGCACCGACGTCTCCACCCTCGCCGTTTGCGCGCCCGGCAGCGGACGCCGCCGCCCCGTAGGCGCTTCCGTGAATGTTCTTCAGCACCGATTTACTCTGGTCTTTTTGCTGGACCCGGCCCTTGACCGCATCTTTTGCAGGCAGGCTGTCAGTCGGGTGGAACTCAAGCACCGCACCTTCTGCGGCCTTGCTGGCTGCTCCCTCTTTTGAAGGCTCGGAAGACAGCTTGCTCGTTTGCGCCCGGGCCCTCACTTCCTCCGCCGCCCTGCGGGCTGCTTCTTCAGTGCTCACCAGAGTCACGGACTGGAGCGGCAGATTGGCCGCAGGCTTCACAGCTTTCCCGCTCTGGGAATCTGCCGCATGCGGGCTGGCAGTCTTCTGCTCCTGCGCGGTGGCTGCCGGGGACAGGGACACGCACATCACCAGAACAAGCAGCGCAGTTTTCCAGTATGTTCTGCTCATGTTTTGTAGCCCTCGAATGCTATCATTCTGGCCTTCTTCAAGGGCCGAGTCAAGACACGGAGGCCTTTCCGGCTGCCCTCGCAAAAGGCGATACGAGATTGCCGGCATTGTCAAAACGCGCTGAGAATCCTTCGGGCAGCATTCGCCAGCCGGTAAGCGCGCCAGCCTCCTCCGTAAAGGATGAGGAAACGGCCACACGGTTGAGTTCAAGAGTGTTTCGAATCCAGACGACGCGTTGCTCCTGCTCACCAGGTCCGCCGAGCGTGGCCAGCATATAATCGAGGGCCTCGCGGTCGGTAGCCAGATACATTGGCACGCGTGCCATGAATGGGTTTAGCGAGGTCCGGGCATTCATGTACGTTTTGCTGAGATCTATTTTGCGGTAGAATCGCTCGTGTATGGCATCCGCCATGCCGACTCCGATCGAGTTTCCGTCGCTCTCAGTGGTCAGGTCGCGCACGTAAATCAGCCCGATCTCAGGGCTATCAGCCGGTATCGGCCGCGCGCCCCGTCCCACAACCTTCGTGTCCAGGCCGGTCCCGCTGATGTTCTTGCCCATTTCGTCCACCACCAGTAGATGGCATTTCGCAAACGGCAGGCGCGGAACCAGGTTGCGCGCGATAGGCAGCGTCGCCTCCTCGACGGCAGCGATTCCTCCCGGGAGCGCGGCGCGCACGAGGGCTATCTGGTGCATCTCATTTTCCACGACAGCCAGCCCGCAAAGAATTTTTCCCGTGTCGAGTATAACGCCGGCGATTGACCGGATCACCCGCTCGTTGCCGTATCTGCGGCTCCCGCGATGCGTCACCGCCGCGCCCTCGCGCTTGCCCAGGCCGACGGCAATCATTTTCAGCAGGCCGCTCTCGATAGTTCCGCTGAAATCGGTGTGGGGCTTGATGCGGTTCACCACCAGGATGCTGTCGGCCTCCCACGCGTTCCTGTCCACGTTCGCCTCGAAGCCTTCTGCCGTCCGTCCTACTTCCACTGTGGCCATGTCAGATATGACCTCGGCGCCGACAAAATCAGGAGTGACGCCGTACTCCTCAAGGATCAGGCGCTGGCCTTCGGCGGTGGCCCCGCCGTGACTTCCCATGGCGGGAATCACAAAGGGCTGCGCGCCCTCGGACTTCAGCCAGTCGCATGACGCCTTGATGATCTCCTTCAGATTGGCGATGCCGCGGCTTCCGGCCGTAACGGCAATACGTCGTCCGGCCAGGCGGTCCCGGGGAATGGCGAGCCCGGAGAGCGACTGCCGTATTTCGCCCTCGAGGTCTGAGACCCCGGGCAAACTCGGCGAGGTGCGCTCAAGAAGTTTAAAACTGCTCAACGGAACGTGACCATTGTTCGCCATATAAAACCCTCAATGTGAGCTTACGGACGGTCGGGCGGTCCGGTCAAGTCCAAAACTTGCAACACCTTGCGCCTGGGGTGGCTTCGTCTCCGGCTGCTTGTTCAGTCAGCCTTTTGTTGAACTCCAGCCGGAGACGATCTTTCAGTGCCCTGGCTGGCCGGCCCGTCGCGGGATTTCCGACTTTCGCCGACAGTTCGATTCCGGGTCGTGGGGGTTGCAACGGGGGATATTCTGCTGCAAGGATGGAGCCAGAGGTCGCAGCTTCGATGGCCGCCAACCACGCAGACCCTGGCAGCCGTAAATGCCGCGCCTGCCGCTGGTCTGATAGGATGAACGCACTGGACAAATGCTCGAGCGGGCTGATCTCAACCTGCGGGCTGCTGCATCCTACTTGCCGGGCGGAATTGCCATTCGATTATGCGGCCGTTCACTTGGGAATTCCAGAACGCTCGGAGGATTGATCGGTGAGTGACGAATTGCACCCGAACAGCTCCACACATGAAGGCAGCCGCGCGGGAGCGGGCGCGGAGTACAAGGACCCCGTCTGCGCCATGGATGTGGAGCCTTCCACCGCGGCTGGAAGCTACGATTACAAAGGGACCACCTACTATTTCTGCAGCGAGGCGTGCCTCGAAAAATTCCACGCGTCGCCCGAAGATTACCTTGGCGCAGCCAACGCAGCGCCCAAACCCGCCGAAGCCGTCCGCGGCGCTGCCTACACCTGCCCGATGGACCCGGAAGTCCATCAATCGAAGCCCGGCGCCTGCCCCAAATGCGGCATGGCGCTCGAACCCACCACGATTGCGGCCCTGCGAACGAAAACGCAATACGTGTGCCCCATGCATCCGGAAATCGTCCGCGATGCGCCCGGTTCATGTCCCATATGCGGCATGGCGCTCGAGCCGCGCACGGTGACGCTGGAAGAGGAAGCCAATCCTGAATACGTGGACATGAAGCGCCGCTTTTGGATCAGCGTGGTATTGACCGCACCGCTGATGGCCCTTGAAATGGCGCACATGATTTCGGGCCATTCGATGGTTTCACGCGGAGCAGCGAATTGGGTCCAGTTCGCGCTTGCCACGCCGGTGGTGCTCTATTGCGGCTGGCCGTTTTTTGAGCGCGGCTGGGCTTCCATTGTGAATCGCAGCCCCAACATGTTCACGCTGATCGCCATGGGCACGGGCACGGCGTTTGTTTACAGCGCGATCGCAACCGTCGCGCCGGGAATTTTTCCTGTGTCTTTTCGCGGCCCGGCGGGGACGGTCGGCGTTTACTTCGAGGCGGCCGCCGGCATCACGGCGCTGGTGCTCCTGGGGCAGGTTTTGGAATTGCGCGCCCGCAGCCGGACTTCAAGCGCCATCAAGGCGCTGCTGGGACTCGCTCCGAAAACTGCGCGGCGCCTCGCCGAAGACGGCACGGAAGCGGACATCCCGCTCGACCGCGTGATTCACGGCGACCGCTTGCGCGTGCGTCCGGGAGAAAAAGTTCCGGTGGACGGGGAGGTGCTCGACGGCGCGAGTTACGTGGATGAGTCGATGATCACCGGCGAGCCCACGCCGGTTGAAAAATCGGCGGGCGGGCGCGTCACAGGCGGAACGGTAAACGGGAAGGGAAGCCTGGTGATTCGCGCCGAGCGCGTAGGCAGCGAGATGCTGCTCGCGCAAATCGTGAAAATGGTGAGCGAGGCGCAGCGCAGCCGCGCGCCCATCCAGCGCCTGGCAGACGTTGTGTCGTCATATTTTGTTCCAGCGGTGGTGCTGGCGGCCATCGTGACGTTTATCGTCTGGTCGATTGTGGGCCCATCGCCGCGCATGGCCTACGCGCTGGTTAATGCCGTCGCCGTTCTGATCATCGCCTGCCCCTGCGCGCTGGGGCTGGCCACGCCCATGTCCATCATGGTGGGCACGGGCCGCGGCGCCACGGCGGGCGTGCTGATCAAAAACGCGGAGAATCTTGAGGTTCTTGAGAAAGTTGATACTGTGATCGTCGACAAGACCGGCACGCTCACGGAAGGAAGGCCGCGCCTGGTTACCGTCGAGCTGATGGAAGGCTGGAACGAGCACGACCTGCTCCGCCTGGCCGCCAGCCTCGAGCTCGCAAGCGAGCATCCGCTGGCGGAGGCAATCGTCGCCGGCGCACGCGAAAAAGGCGTGGAACTTGCGGAAGCGCGCGATTTCGAATCCGTCACGGGCAAAGGCGTCATCGGTAAAGTGGACGGCCGCACGGTGGGCGTGGGCAACAGCAGCCTGGTGGAAGAGCAAGGCGCGGACGCGAGCCGGCTGGAGCAGCGTGCCGAAGCCCTGCGCAGGGACGGCCAGACGGTGATGTTTGTCATCGTGGACGGGCAGCCCGCAGGCCTCCTGGGCGTGACCGACCCCATCAAGCAATCGACGCCGGAAGCCATTCGCCTCTTGCACGAAGAAGGCATCCGCATCGTGATGCTCACCGGCGACAGCCGCACTACAGCGGAAGCCGTGGCCAGGAAACTCGGCATCGACGAGCTGGAAGCGGAAGTCCTGCCGCAGCAGAAAAGCAAATTGGTGAAGCGGCTGCAGAACGAAGGCCGCATCGTTGCCATGGCAGGTGATGGCATCAACGATGCTCCGGCGCTGGCGCAGGCGCAGGTGGGAATCGCCATGGGCAGCGGCGCCGACGTGGCCATCGAGAGCGCCGGCATCACGCTGCTCGGAGGCGACCTGCGCGGCATCGCCCGGGCCCGCCGCCTGAGCCGCGGCACTATGAAGAATATCCGCCAGAACCTTTTCTTCGCGTTCGTCTACAACGTGCTCGGCATCCCGCTTGCCGCCGGCGTGCTCTATCCGTTTTTCGGCCTGCTGCTCAGCCCGCTGGTCGCTAGCGCCGCCATGACCTTCAGCTCCGTCTCGGTGATTTCAAATGCCCTGCGGTTAAGGCGGCTGGCGCTTTGATGAGCTTGTGGCATGGCCCTCTGGGCCATGAAGCGTTTGCGTGGAGTGTTCAGCTGGTTTTCATGGGCGAGACGCCCATGCCACAAATGAGAGCTGCCGCTGTAACATGGGTTACGCTTGACCGCATACATTGAGCACGCCGCGACGTATGCGCGACCCGTGGGGTGGTTCGTTTCCTATCCCTCATATCGATATAACGCTGAGCACTTTTGGGACAGGATGTTCGTAGAGCCAGATTCTCGAAAAAGACGTGGATGAGCGGAGTTGTTCGAATACTGGTCGGAGCTTGGAAACTGTGTTTGTCACATCCGCTCTGTGTGGCGTCTGTTTCCAGTAATAGAGGACCAGGTCGATGGGAGCACCTTTTGTCTGATAATTCTTTTGCGACTTGAATGTAATTATCCGTTTGATGAGCGGCTCGTCGTGGCTGTAAGATCCTCCAGTTATCTTTCTCGTCCTAAGAGACTCGTTGTACCGCCGGGCGAGATTCTCATCCGTGACCTCGGCCAGTTCGAAAAAGTACGGAGACCCGCTCAGATTGCAACGGATGTCGGGAAACGGTGAGTCGATTGATTCCACCGAAGACAGATCGATTGAGAGGCCGGACACGCTCGCGAAACCCATGAAAACACGTAATTCACCCATTCGCTTGCGGTCGTTGCTTGACATTCTCTCGTACTCGCTCCGTCGCACTCGAATTGGGAGTTCGTCATAGTCCTTCACATCCGACCAGTTCTTGAACTGTTTCATATTGAGATACACATTAACGTCTTACTCGCATGCGTCTATTCCTTGAGACGCCGCCCGCTCAAGCCTCGTATGAATTTTACATCAAGGAAGGTGGTATCGCAGACCTCGGGGTTTGAGTGCCACGACGGTGCGAACGCAGCCCCCGGAGGGGGCGGAAGACTTTAGCCCATCCCGCCTCGCGGGATGGGAAAACGCGCCATCAAAACACTATAAAGCCCCGGAGGGGCGAAAGAATTCATTCCCCGATATACCGCTCGTCGTAGCGGACGCCGTTCTTCCTGAGAAAGCTGATGAATTCTTCCTGAAATGTAATATGGCGGTCGTGCGTCTCCTGCTCGCGAATGTATTTCGCCACCGAAGCGGCATTCGACTGGCTGACGCTGAAAGCGCCGTAGCCTGTTTGCCACGCGAAGCCGCGCAGCCGGCTTCGGGTCTGATGCACCCAGTGGGATGAATTGGTTTTCACGACGCGCATCGCCTCGGCGACGGGCACGCCGGGCGGCAGCCACAGGAGCATGTGAACGTGGTCAGGCATGGAATTTGCTGCCGCAGCTTGCCTTGAAGCTCGCGGACGATCCCGCCCATGTAGGCGAGCAAGTCAGGCTTGAGATCCGAGGCGATGAGCGGCTCGCGGTCTTTGGTGCTGAAGATGACGTGAGCCAAGAGGTTCGCGAAGGTATGGGCCATATCTTTCGCCCCTCCGGGGCTCTGTGGGATTGTAGCGCGGATCGAATCCCACGGCTCACGACGTGGGCTAAAATCTTCCGGCCCTCCGGGCCTCAGGAAGCATAACGCAGAAGGCAGGAGGCAGGAGGCAGGACGCAGGAGGCAGAAAGGCCTGGCGCTCGCAACTCAGCCCTGCCCGCTTCGCTGCTGTTGCAGGCCCTCGATGATGTCGCGGATGCGACAGGCGTCTTTTTTCCGATGGCCATTGCTCATGATGGGATCGGTGCCGCCGCTCGAATCAATCCGGATTGCTGACCAGAGGATACCGGTCCTTATGCGGACCGAGGCAACTTTGGAAATCGCTATGCTTTCTTCATCCGAACCGATCAGGTGCGGTTTAATGCGGGTGACGTGTTCCGGTGTAATTTCAATTCGGACCGGGAAGAACAGATTCCCGTCCGTCCATCGGCTGGCCGTGAAAACGTGTTTCTCGCTGGCCATAGCTCGAGCCTCTCCGTGCCGTGCGATTCTACAACCCGCCGTGAAATTCTACAATTGTTCGTCATCAGGGTGTGGGGCTGGCCCCGTGGCTCGGACTTGATCCGCAAACATCTTCGGCGGCTGAAGCCGCGCGGTTGGGTGGCCTTTTTCGCCACGGATGAATCCGTGGCCTTTTGCCCTTTCGCGCACACTCTTCAGAGGCCGCGATGGATGCGCCACCCGCTCGACCCTGTTATCTGACCAAGCGACCCTTTGCATTCGCCTGCGGCGGGATGTACACTGCCGGACGGGCCAGATTCGTTTGGGTATTCTTCCCTGGGTAAGTCACACGCGATAACCAAAAATAAAAGGAGGGGGACATGAAGAGCAGGTTAATTGTTCTGGTCATGGTGGGTGTGTTTTGTTTTCTGGGTGGCACGATGGTCCCTTCGGGGCAGTCGGCGCCTCCGGCTACGGCCGAGTCGCAGCCGCTGAAATACCGCATCATCAACTGCATGAAAGTGAAGGCCGGCAAATACCAGCAGGCCATGCAGAATGAGAGTGAATGGAAGCGGATTGAGCAGGCATACAACGCGGCGGGCAAAAGGAGAGGTTGGGCGGTGTTCCAGTTTCAGTTCGCTGGATCAGACGACAGGTGCGACTATGTGACCGTGGACGCTTTTGAAAATTGGAGCGACCTCGAAAATCCATATCCCGACTTTCAAAACGTGTTCAAGAAAGTCTATCCGGATAAGGATTTCAATGAGTTCATGCAGGAGACGGCAGCCTCTCATGAAATAGCCCATCGAGATGTCATGGTTTTGACCGATCACGCGGAATGACGCACAGGAGCCAGGAGCCAGAAGTCAGGAGCCAGGAGCCAGGAGCAAGGCGCCGGAAGGTAGAAGGCAGTAAGCAGGCGCCGGAAGGAAGAAGCCAGGAGCCAGAAGGCGGAAGCCGGGGATCAGGAGCCAGAGGCCAGAAGGCAGCGGAGCAGGACACGTATTTGAAATTTCAGATTTGAGATTGCAGAGCAAAGCCGGCGGTGAGGATTCGGCCACAGTGTCCGCATACGCAAACGGCGCGATCCCGCAGGGCGGGACGCGACCCGCCGGAACTCGATGTTTCGCCTTCTGGCTCCCGGCTCCTTGCTTCTGACTCCTTGCTACTATCCTTCTGAGTGCTGATGGCTGCGTGCTTATCGCGATGCCTGGGTGTTGCCGGCGAGGGATTTGATGAACGTAATCATGCGGGGATCGGTCCAATTGATATCGCTGATGATTTTTTCCGCCACGCGGCCGTCGCGCCCGATGATATAGGTTTCAGGAAGCTTGTAGGTGCCGTAGCGGTGGGCGAGCCGGTAGCTGGGATCGCGGGCCACGGGATAGCTGAGATGATAGTACTGGATGAATTTCGAGAGGGCCTGCGGGTCTTGATCCATGCTGACGCCGATAACAGTGACGCCCTGGGATTCCATTTGGGCGGCAAACTGTTCGAGGCTGGGCGCTTCCATGATGCAGGGCGGGCACCAGGTGGCCCAGAAGTTCAGGACGACCACTTGTCCCTTGAACTGCGACAGCGATAATCTGCCCGACGGCGTCTGCGGCAGCGTGAATCCGGGCGCGCGATCACCCAGGCTGACCGGGTTCTGCTGCCGGGGACGCAGCGCCAGCCACAGAACGCCAACCGCCGCGGCGGCAACCACAATCCATTTGGCAAGGGTGACTCTACGCATAATTCAGACATCTATTATAATCGCGTGGTTGTTTGAAAGTGGACGGTTTGATGTAGCGGCGGCTTTATGCCGCCATGTGGCGATCCCGTCCCCGGCGGGATCGCCGCTACGAGTTGCTGAGCCATTGTCAGAATGATGCCGGGCCGAAGCCCGGCGCTCCTAACCACCCCTCACCCGCCCCGTCGCGGCGGGGCACCCTCTCCCCTCGGAGAGGGCTGGCGAATTTTGGGGGAACACCGGTTATGGCCGGGCTGAGACCCGGCGCAACGCAAAAGGACTATGCCGCAACATGCCTGGATCCGATGAAGGCACCGTGTCCGTCATCATTCCCGCCCGCAACGAAGAGCTGAACATTGGGCGCGTGGTGCGGTCGATTGCACCGCAGCGGCGCCTGCGGGAAATGATTGTGGTGGACGATGAATCCACCGACCGCACGGCGGAAATCCTGGCCGGGCTCGAGCATGAGGTTCCACTGCTGCGCACGCTGCGGATAAAGGCGCTGCCGAATGGATGGACCGGCAAAAGCCATGCCGCGGCGGCGGGAGCGGAACAGGCCACAGGCGACTGGCTGCTGTTCACCGACGCCGACACCGAGCACCTGCCGGGTAGCCTGGAGGCGATGCTCGATCGGGCCGCAGCGGAAAATGCCGCGCTGCTATCGCTCTCGCCGGGGCAGCAGACGCCGACCTGGTGGGAGAAGGCGATCATCCCTTTTGTGTTCGTCCAACTGGCGCGGATTTTTCCATTTGAAAGAATTTCAGACCCGGCATCGCCTGAGGCCGCCGCGAACGGGCAATACCTGCTGGTGCGGAGAAGCGTTTACAATGAAGTAGGCGGATTCGAAGCTGTGCGGGGCGAAATCCTGGACGACGTTGCGCTGGCCCGCCGGGTGAAGCAGGGCGGAGGGCGGCTGGTTTTTCTGCCGGGCGCGGAATGGGTGCGTACGCGGATGTACTCGAATTTTCGCGACATGTGGCAGGGCTGGAGCAAGAACCTCTATCTGCTCTATGGACGGAAGCTCGCGCCGCTGCTGGCGGCTTTATGCGCGGCGCTCCTTCTGGATTTCCTGCTGCCGCTCGGGTTCCTTGTGCTGGCGGCCCTGATTGCGCTGGGGCAGGACGGCGGCTGGATGGTGATGGCGCTTGTCGTGTGCTTCACGGGCTCGATTCTGCGAGAATGGAATTATGAGCGCAGCCTGATACAGCTTGGTTTTGATTCGCGGCTCGGGGCTTACCAGATGCCGGGCGCCGGGCTGTTTGCGCTGCTGTTGCTGAATTCTGTGTGGGCGCACCGGGTGGCGGGCAGCGTCCGGTGGAAGGGCCGGAAGTATCGGGCGTGACCCGAAAAGCAGATTCCTCGCTGCGTGTGACACGGGCGTCCTCGCCCGTGCTGCGGTCAAGAGACACGGCCAGGATGGCCGTGCCACAAGATAGCAGTCTGAAAACTAGCAGGAGCCTGACAGGGGGACGGAAAACATAATGATCTACCTGACGCGGCGCGCCGAATTTTCGGCTTCGCATTACTACCACAATCCGGATTTCAGCCCGGAAGAGAACCGGCGAATCTTCGGCAAGTGCAACAACCCGCACGGCCACGGGCATAACTACACGGTTGAGGTGACGGTGGCGGGCGAGGTGGACGAAACCACCGGCATGGTGCTCGATCTCAAGGACCTCAAGGCCGTGCTGGAATCGGAAGTCATGCAGCGGATGGACCACAAGTTTCTGAACAAGGAAGTGCCGGTGTTCGCCACCACGATCCCCACCACGGAAAACATCGCGGTGGAAATCTGGAACCTGCTGGCGGCGAAACTTCCGAGCGGCCGATTGCATCGAATTCGCTTGTACGAAACAGACGACTTGTTTGTGGATTATTACGGAGACTGAATGGTTTCACTCACCAAACGATACCGCTTTTCAGCGTCGCACCGCCTGCACAACGAGGGGCTGAGCGCGGAAGAGAACAGTCGCGTGTTCGGCAAGTGCAACAGCCCCTATGGGCACGGGCATAACTACATTGTGGAAGTGACGGTGCGCGGACCGGTGGATGCGGCGACGGGAATGGTGATGGACCTGGGGGTGCTGGACCAGGCGGTCGAGCAGGAAGTGCTGGAACCGTTTGGCCACACCTATCTGAACCTGGACGTCCCCAATTTTCAAGGAAAGGTGCCGACCACGGAGAACCTCTGCGTGGAGATTTATAACCTGCTCCGCCGGAAACTCGAGGGCACGAAGGGAAGCGCAGATCTCGAGAAAGTGCGCCTGGAAGAGACGAACTCTAATTCCTTCGAGTACTCGGGCAGGGATTCCACCGCGGCGGCAACGAGAGTAAAGGAATGAATATCAAGGAGACACCAACCGTTGTAGAAGCGGGACAGGCGGTGAACCTCGATCCGCTGGAGGAAGCGGTGCGCACCACGCTGCGCGAACTGGGAGAAGATCCCGGTCGCGAAGGAGTGTTGAAAACGCCTCAGCGCGTGGCCAAATCGCTGCGGTTCCTCACCAGGGGTTACCGTCAGGACGTGAAGAAGGTGCTGAACAGCGCCATCTTTTCCGTCGCCTATGACCAGATGGTGATTGTGAAGGACATCGAGATTTTCAGCATGTGCGAGCACCACATGCTGCCGTTTTTCGGGCGCTGCCACGTGGCCTACGTCCCCACGGAGAAAGTGATCGGGCTGAGCAAGCTTCCGCGGCTCGTGGATGTTTTTGCGCGACGATTGCAGATCCAGGAACGGCTGACCACGCAGATTGCCGAGACCATCATGGAGGCGATCAAGCCGCAGGGAGTGGGCGTCATTATTGAAGCCCGACACCTGTGCATGATTATGCGCGGCGTGGAAAAACAGAATTCCGTGGCGGTGACGTCGTCGATGCTGGGCGTCTTCCGCGATTGTGATCAGACGCGCGCGGAATTCCTGCGGTTGGTGAGGGAGAGGAGTTAAAGAATAGTGACTAGAAGTCATTTCAAAACCCCATGGAACCTATTGAAATGCTTGACCAGACGCGAGCAATTCCAAACGAGGGAGTAGACGTTCGGATTAAGTCTTTTATTTTCAGTACAGGCATGCCTCGTGGCTCCTCCAAATTGGGAATGGTCATGCCAACTAACCTCAGTTCAATGGACTTCAGGGGGTTTTGAAATGACTTCTAGTGATTAGTGAATAGTGATTAGTCGATGAACTTTCACCTAAGGCGGTACCTTTAGCACCGGTCACCAAAGGATTAGGGAACGGGAATTACGAATTGCGAAGAAACTCTATACAGCGCTAATCAATGGCCACATTGAAAAATAGAGTTGCTGTTGTGACCGGCGCCAGCCGCGGCATCGGCCTGGCGATTGCGCGGGGGCTGGCGCGGGCGGGCGCCGAAGTGGTGCTGGTGTCGCGCAACCGGAAGGCGCTGGAGTCGGCCAGGAAGACTCTGCGGGCGGGCGCGAGTGTTGTTGTAGCAGACGTCGGCAAGCCTGCCGATGTCACTCGCCTGTTCGCGCAGGTGAAAAAGCGCCATGGCCGGCTGGACATCCTGGTGAACTGCGCGGGCATTTTCACTTACAAGCCGTTTACCGAAACCACGCTTGAAGACTGGCGGCGCAACATCGAAACAAACCTCAGCTCAATTTTTCTGACGTCGAAGGCGGCGCTTCCGCTTTGGGAGGGCAGCCGTCACGCGCACCTGGTGAATATTCTCTCCACTTCCAGCCGGAACGCCTTTGAGAACTGCTCAGCGTACACGGCGGCAAAGTTCGGAGGGCTGGGGCTGACGCGGGTGCTGAGGAAAGAGTTGCAGCCGAAGGGCATCCGGGTGACGGCCATTCTGCCGGGATTGACCGACACCGAGATGCTGAAGGAATTTGGATTTGAGATTTCGCGCGACAACGTTATGCAGCCGGAAGACGTCGCCGCAGCGGTGATTTCCGCTCTTCAGCAACCAGCGCGGACGGCCGTCCACGAGGTGGTGCTGATGCCGGCGGCGGGCGCGGTTTAGCGCTTTTCGGAAGCTTGCCGGCCAGCCGTCCTGCCCGCAACCTGTCTGTGTCTCTACAAGGCCGGATTCTAGTGCCAAACTTTAGTAGCATCCTATATTTGAAATTTCCGGAACTGTACACTTGAGAAACACGCGTCTGAGTGCCAAAATTACCATGTTGATGGAGGTGGGTGATGAGCGCGAATAGCTTTGCGAAGGGTCTCTCTGCCGCGATAGCGCTGGTTGTCGAGTTCGCTATGATTACGCTAGCTGGTTGCGCGCGTCCGTTTGGTGACCTCAACAAGTCCGCGCGTGAGTTGCTGGGAAAGAGACAGCAATAATATCCATGTCAAAAAGGAAAGCCCGCCAATACCTAAACTTTTGCCAAAGGGACGGAAACAATGCTATGCTAATCGATGAAAATGTGGGAAATAGTCGGAGACGAGGAGAATTAGCGGATGGCGTTAAGTCCGGATTCAAAGTCAAAAATTATCTCAAGCTTTAAGGTTCATGCTTCGGATTCGGGTTCGCCTGAGGTGCAGGTCGCTCTCTTGACCGAGCGCATCTCTTACCTGACAGAGCACTTTCGTGTGCACCGTAAAGATCACGCTTCAAGACGCGGCCTGCTGACCATGGTCAGCAAGCGCAAACGGCTGCTTGAATATCTGAGGCGGCACAGTGCCGACCGTTACAAACAGGTGATCGATCGGTTGGGAATCCGCAAATAGCGGCTGTGAAGCAAAGCGAGAAGACACCGCGTCAAACTGCCCCTACTGGATTGAGCGACCCCCGGCAGGAGTGCCTCGGGTCGCTTTTTGCTTAATGGGGCATTTGCGGGCGTCGATGGGGTTTGAATTTTTTGATCAAAGACCTGCCTCGGTCCGTGGTTCCCACAACCAAACTTAACAAGGCTATCTGAAGTCCCTGCCGCCAAAGGCTGGCGCCGGAAGCGAATCCGGAGCGTTCTCATGGCACAAAGTGGACGGGGCAGGCGAGCCAGCGAAATTCGGAGGATAAATTAATGGAGCAAGTCAGTATTCCACTGGGAGGAAGCACCCTATCAATTGAGGTCGGCAAACTGGCCAAGCAGGCGGACGGCTCGGCCTTTGTGCGTTACGGCGACACAGTCGTGCTGGCGACGGCATGTTCAACCAAACCGCGTGAAGGAATCGATTTCTTCCCGCTCACCGTGGACTATCGCGAGTATACCTATGCGGCCGGGAAGATTCCCGGCGGCTTTTTCAAGCGTGAAGGACGCCCAACGGAGAAGGAAATTCTGAGCAGCCGGCTGATTGACCGCCCGGTGCGGCCCATGTTTCCCGACGGGTTCAAAGACGAGACCCAGGTGATCGCCATGGTGCTTTCGGCGGACACTGAAAACAATCCGGACGTCATCGGCCTGGTGGCAGGCGCGGCTGCGCTTTTCCTTTCAGACATTCCGTTCCCAACGCCGGTGGCGGCGGTGCGCGTGGGCCTGGTGGAAGGACACCTGGTTACCTATCCGACTTATGCAGAAGTGAAGTCAAGCCTTTTGAACATGGTGGTGGCGGGCAGCGAAGACGCCATCGTGATGGTGGAAGCCGGAGCGACGGAAGTTTCCGAGGAAACCATCAACGACGCCATCCAGTATGCGCACGGTGAAATCAAAAAGATCGTGGCGGCCGAAAAGGAGCTGTTCCAGAAGCTGGGAATTAAGAAGCGGGACTTTGCCGCCCCTGAATTCGACAAAGCCATCGAGGCTGAAGTCCGCCAGAAGGTGGAGGCGAACCTCCGCGAGGCCATGGACACCTCGAAATATCCCAAGCTGGAAAGCCAGGACAAAATTTCCGAGTTGAAGAAATCGCTCGAGGCGAGTTATCCGGAAACCGACGAGGAAAAGCGCCGGAAGGTGGGCGAAGCCTTCGAGCGCCTCGAAGAGCGCGTCTTCCGCGAGGACACTCTGCTGAAACGCCAGCGGCCTGACCGGCGGGCTTTTGACCAGGTCCGGCCGATCACCTGCGAAGTGGGACTGCTGCCGCGCACGCACGGCTCCGCGCTGTTTACGCGCGGCGAGACGCAGGCGCTGGTGACGGCGACGCTCGGCACCGCTGAAGACCAGCAGCGCCTGGACGTGCTGGAAGGCGAGTCGTTCAAACGCTTCATGCTGCACTACAATTTCCCGCCCTTCAGCGTCGGCGAAGTGGGATTTCTGCGCGGGCCCGGACGTCGCGAAGTGGGGCACGGCGCGCTCGCCGAACGCTCCCTGATTTCCGTGCTTCCGGACGAAGCGACATTCCCCTACACGGTGCGCGTGGTTTCTGACATTCTCGAGTCCAACGGATCGTCATCCATGGCCAGCGTCTGCGGAGGTTGTCTGGCCCTCATGGACGCCGGAGTTCCCATCAAATCGCCCGTTGCCGGCATCGCCATGGGACTGGTGAAAGAAGGCGACAAGTACGCCATCCTCACCGACATCGCCGGCGCCGAGGACCACTACGGCGACATGGACTTCAAAGTGGCAGGGACCAGGGACGGCATCACGGCGCTGCAGATGGACATCAAGGTGACCGGCATCACGCCCGAGATCATGGCGGAAGCCCTGGCGCAGGCCAGGGCCGCCCGGCTGCACATCCTGGAGAAGATGCTGGCCGCGATTCCTGAGCCCCGCGCCCAGATTTCGGCCTACGCGCCGCACATTCACACCATCCACATCAACCCTGCCAGGATCGGCGAACTGATCGGTCCCGGTGGCAAGGTGATCCGCGGAATCGTGGAGCAAACGGGCGCCAAAATCGACGTCGAGAACGACGGGCGCGTGAACGTGGCGGCCGTGGACGAGACTTCGGCGAACAAGGCCCTCAAAATCATCAAGGACATGATGACCGAGGCCGAGCTCGGCAAGACTTATCTGGGCAAGGTGGTCCGCCTGGCGGACTTCGGCGCCTTCGTAGAAATTTTCCCCGGCACCGACGGCCTGCTGCACATCAGCGAAGTTGCCGAACATCGCATCCGTGATATTCGCGACGAGCTGAAGGAAGGCGACCAGTTGCTGGTGAAAGTGATTTCGATTGACGGCAACAAAATCCGTCTGTCACGCAAGGCTGTTCTGCGCGAGCAGCGGCAGAAGGCGGGCAAGGAAAACTAGCGGCGTTAAGCAAAAGGGTGAAACCCATAACACGCCCGCCGTCATGATGGGCGAAGCGAAGCATCGCCGCATTTCGCGAAAAGAAATGCAGGGACCCTTCGCGGTGCTCAGGTGACGAGCTATCGGGCGGCTCCTGTAATTTGATTCAACAACGGCTGCCGGCGCGGAGATAAATGCTTCGCGCCGGCATTTTTTTTGCTGCGCCGGCCGGCTGGCTGGCACTCTACGTGCAAGCTTGCGGTCGCTGCTTTCAGTAAATCGACGGCTTTTGGAACCTTTGGAGCGCCGTGGGCGTATTCATTAATAGGCTTTCCTCCGTGTCCTCTGTGCAGGGAGAAAAGCGAAACACGGAAAGCACAGGGCCTCTGTGCTGTCTGTGGTAAATCTTTGAAGACACAGAGGTCGCGGAAATGCTGAATGCCTGCGAGTCAAGGCGATCGCCGTGGGCGTTCAGAATGATGGTTGACACCCCTTTCGAGGTTCCCTAGCATAGGGGTTGAGAAAGCAGAAGAAGCCATGGAAATAAACATCGATTCGCGCGACGACGTGACGATTCTGCGGCTGCAGGGGAAGTTCCTGGCAGACGGGGACGGGCCGCAGTGCCGCGAAAAACTGACAGAATTGATCCAATCGGGCAAACGGAAGTTCCTGTTTGATTTTTCCGGCGTGCCTTACATTGATTCGACGGGCCTGGGATTTCTTGCCGGCTGCCGCGCCGCAGCCCAGAAGGCGGGCGCTGGACTGGTGTTGGCGTCGGTGGATGAACGTGTCAGGCGCGTGCTGGATGAAGTGAAGCTTTCCGATTATTTCGTGATTGCCGAAGACGAAGCCGGGGGCATGGCCCATCTCAGCGAGGCGGCGCCTGCCCTACCAGCGGCTTCTGCGAAATCTTCCTGACACCCTGTAGAAAAAGGCACCCGTCATGCTGATCCCGCGAAGCGGGAGAAGCATCTGCTGTACCCTCCTGCGAAACGAATAAAGCAGATCCTTCGCTTGCGCTCAGGATGACACTGCAGCGGGAGCTAATCCTTTTTCCCGAACCAGCCGATTTCTAACTCATCAGGCCAGAAGGTCTCGCTGTAGGGGAGTGTTGAGCGAGGGGAGCGGAGGTTGTCTCGACTGACCGATGCCGGATGAGCACAAACGACGGATCGATCGCGTGCTGGCGCCCGTTCGCATTCGAGTGATCGGGAATGATGTTTCCGGCGTATCGTTCAGTGAAGAGACCATCACCGTAAGCTTCAGCCCGGGCGGCGCCCGCATCAGCCTCACTCATCCACTTCTACCGGACGACATCATCCTCATCAAAAACCTGGCGAACAACATCGAGGAGGAGTTCCGCGTGGTGGGCGCGTTCCAGCAGGTTTTTGGCGACCGCCGCGAGTGGGGCGTGGAGGCGCTGAACCCCGGGAGCGGAATCTGGGGCATCGATTATTCGCCGCCGGCGGATGGCGTGCAGCCCAAGGTACTGATTGAGTGCGCGGCCTGCAGGAATGCAGCTCAGAGTCCACTTTCCTCCATCGAATACGATGTTCTGCTGGCCACCGGGCTGATTTCCCGCCACTGCGACCGCTGCAGAGAAACGACGCGCTGGAAACCGAGTGACCAGCCTGTCACCTCTGAAATGATTCAGCAGGGCAACCAGGCTGCTCCGGCGAAGGAGCGTCGCAGGTCCAGGCGCCTGCAGCTCGTCATGCGGCTGATGGTCCGCAACAGTTGGGGTGTAACGGACATTGCTCAAACCTGCAACGTCTCAAAAGGCGGGCTCTGTTTTGTGAGCACAAGGGTCTATAACGTAGGCGACGAACTCTTCATCACCCTCCCCTTCGCCGACAATCAGGCGCCAGTGGAGACCCCGGCAAAGGTCGTCTGGACGCGGATGGCCAAATCAGGACGCTATTATGGCGCCTGTTACCTGAAATAGGCTGCGGATTGCGCTACCTAATGAGGATTGCATAATCGAGGGACGGCCTTCCATAGCGCCGGTCCCGCCAAGCGGGACCGGCGCTGAAAATTGCCGCCGGGACGGCGGCGCTACAAACGATCTTGTCACCATATTTTGTAATCCTCAGTAATGTGGCGTCCCGCATAGCTTTTTAACAACACGGGGCGCCGGTCATTCCGAGAAGGCGGTGCTCTTCCGGGCCGGGGAATCTGCTTCTGGGCCGGAGCAACAGCAGATTCCTCTCCCGCTCTGCGGGACCGGAATGACCGTATGCGCCGGCCATCATCCTCAACATCCTGATTTTTTAACCGTTAGCGCATTCCGGGAAGTTTTTCTGGACGGGTGGCCTATAATGCTGGTGCGGGCAGCGGCCCGGCAGGCCGCAGAGGCCGCGGGTGAGATATCGGGGAATGGGACCTGGGAGGAAACAGCAGATGGGGAAAACGCGCCTGAGACTTATGGTCACGGCTGGGCTGTGCGTTGTGCTGATGGCATGGCTCGCGGCGCTCCCTGCCCACGCCCAGGTGAGCGCGCGGCTGCTGCTGGTGAGCGGCTCGGAAGTTCCCGGCCATGCCGGTTTCACCTTCGGCCCGTTTTACGACCTGGCCATGAATGGGAACGATCAGATCGCGTTCCGCACCACGCTCGAAAGCCCACGCAGCACGATGCGGGCACTGGTAAGGTCACAGGGAGTATCGTTTTCAGTGATAGCCTTCGAGGGACTGGTTTCGCCCGCCTCGCACGAACAGTATGAATCCTTCAGCGCACCGTGCATCAATGACGCTGGAATTGTGGCCTTCAGGGCGACCCTGAAGGGCGGCGGCGGTGATGCGCCGACGGAGGCCATCGTTCGGGTGGACGGCACGAAGGCGGAGCTGGTGGCTGACAACGCCAGCGGAGAACAGAATTCCGGCGCCGGTTTCCAGGCGTTTTCAGCCCCGGTGATCGGGTCGAGTGGAGCGGTCCTGTTTGCGGCCCGCACCGGGGGCGCGAGCCCGCATTCGGGACTTTACCTCTGGGCGGCGGGAGGAATTCGCCAGGTGGCGCTGCCCAAAGATTTCCAGTTGGGGCCCCGCGACATTCTGGAACTGCTGTTTGCCAGCCGCGACGAAGCCGTATTTGTGCGGCACGGCACGGACATGGCGGCGGCGCGGGAACAATTCTTCCGCGCTGTTGCCGTCCGGAATTTTGAGCAGCTCAACCCACCGCCCCAGCCCTCTGCCACCGCCCAGGTGCTTCCAGCGCGGCCGAACCAGAAGCCTGTGCGGTTGCTGCTGATCCTGCTGCAAGGCAATGAGGCGCAAACTGCGGAGCTGGCCGGCGATCCTTCTCAGCCAGTCAAAGCGCAGATCGCTCCCGGCGGGGGCGTGGCAAGCGGCTCTTCCTTTGAGGTCATCCAGGGCCAGGCGGCGGGCCGGGAGGCGGGGAGTATTATCTTTGCGGGAGTTCCCTCGGGCCAGGCGGACGGGTTCGGCATCTTTTCCATCCGTGACGGACAGGTGGTCCGCCTCACCACTCAGGCGGATTTCGGCCTGCTCCTCGGCAATCTGGCCGGAGACCCGATCAGTTCTTTTGCAGGCGACGGGCAGGGAGCGGTGGCGCTGATCGCTCCGGTCGGAACGCAGCGCGGCTCGAACGCCATCTTCCTGTGTGATACGCCCTGAAGCCTGCTTGATGTTGCTTGTCTCCGCGTTCTCATTGGATTCGAGAAAAAGCCGGAACATAGTCCTGAAGGGTGAAGCGTGGAGATCGACAAAGCCAGATGTTCGGGTATTCTGTAATTGCATGGAGTAAAACGATGAAAACGTCACTGTTAACAACAATCATAATTCTTCTCATGGCCCCGCTGGCCGGTTTCGGCCAGTCGCCCGGTGGGCAATCCGCGCTGCTCGTAATCTATCGGCACGATTACAAGCACCATTGGGAACCCGCAAATCTCAATCCTGTCGTCGCAATCGATGGAAAAAACCTAGTGAAAATTCCCGACAAAACGTATTTCCAGATGCCGATAAAATCCGGCGAATATGTTTTTGACGCAAATCCCTCGAAGGGTGGAACGTATTCCGGCGACCACGCGCCAGGCGAACATGGCAAACTCGGGAGTACGGTTACTGTCATTATTCAGCCTGGAACAACATGTTATCTATCTGTGCGCCAGATCAAGCCGCTGATGTTTGGAATGTGGAGCAATCACATTGAGAGGGCGGCTCCTGACAGTGCGTTAGAGGACCTTGCCGGGTTGCGCCGGTCGAGTCCCAAATTCTCAGATCCCGGAGTGGTTTATCAATTCGAGCCGCGCTGATGCGCACAATTGTTATATTGATAAAAGCTCCGGCTGGACCTGCGGTAGGCGTTTTTTGGCCAAGCCGTGATAGGCCAGGTCAATTGATGTCGCTCTGCGGTTCAGCCTCAACGCCACACGCGATGAAAGCAAATTCCGAATTATGAATTACGGATTACCAGGCACAAGCCGGACGCGCGACGGGTACTGTAATTCGTAATTTACACCCCGATTCCTGGGTGGAAAGAGACGGCGAAGGGGCGGTACGGTCACACCGCCAGCTTCCAGGGCGCGCGATGACGTTTAATGCTTGACGTGTGACGCGCGACGTTATACTCTGGCATTGTGATTAAATCGTTCCGCTCGAAGCAGACGGAGCGCCTTTTTAACCGCGAGAGAGTGCGGGAGTTTCAGTCCATTGAGCGGGCAGCGTTGAGAAAGCTCGTGATGTTGGATGCAGCTAAGGAATTGCTGGACCTTGCAGCGCCACCGGGCAATCGGCTTGAGCCGCTGCGTGGGGACCGCGAGGGGCAACATAGCATCCGAATTAATGATCAGTGGCGCGTCTGTTTCGTCTGGCGAGATGGCGACGCCTACGGCGTCGAAATAAAGGACTATCACTAGTGAGGACCAAAATCATGGCTGCAAAATTGAAGCCGATCCATCCTGGAGAGGTTCTTCGTGAAGAGTTCATGGGACCGCTCGGCCTGAGCATGAACAGGCTGGCGCTTGACCTGCACGTGCCGGTGACGCGAATAGCTGAAATTGTGCATGAGCGCCGGGCCATCACCACCGATACGGCGTTGCGTCTGGGCAGATTTTTCCGCACTTCCCCGGAATTTTGGCTCAACCTTCAGACCCGCCACGATCTGGAGATCACCCGTGACAAGGAAAAGGCCAAAGTCGAGCGGGAAGTAAAGCCGATCAAGGCCGCTGTGGCCTAATAGACATTAAGGCTGGCCTTTCGCTCCATACCGGATTGCCCGGTATTGATTCACGGCTGGCGTGGCCGCCGGCAACTTCCCGATTTCAAGGAAACCCAACCTGCACTTGCTATGGTTTGCACCCTGTCACGACAATGAGGGATTATCAGCCCTTACACCGCCAGCTTCCAGGGCGCGCGGTAATCGCGGGTGACGTATTGCTGGGCCTTGCTGCCGCCGGCCAGGAGCTTCTGGTTTTTCACGTCCCACTCGATCCGCTCCTTACTGCGCAGTGCGACGTTGCCCAGCAGGCAGGCGCTGGTGGAGCGGTGCCCGATTTCAATGTCAGAAATCGGCCGCTGGCGCGACTTCATGCAGTCGAGGAAGTTCCGCACGTGATCGGAATGAGCATTGTTGGCGGACTTCATCTGCATGGAAGCGGTCCTCGGCAACTCAAGCGGTGTTCCTCCTGCACGCCGTGAAGGTTCGGCGCGGTTTTCAGGAAACACCTCGAATCCGCCGCGATCAACGAACAGGGTGCCGTCGGTGCCGTGGAACTCAATTCCATAGCTCTTGCCGTACATGGAATTGGCGTTGTCCCAGCGATTTTCATAGACGCAGACAAAATCAGGATTGCGGTATTCATAGGTCACCTGAAGCGTGTCGGGCGTTTCGGCATTGTCCTTGATGTAGTATTTCCCGCCCAGGCTGGCGATCACTGAAGGCGCTTCAACCTGCATGGCCCATTGCACGATGTCGATGAGGTGGACGCCCCAATCGGTCATGAAACCGCCTGCGTAGTCCCAGAAATAGCGGAAGGTTGACCATCGCGGCGGAATCGCGGGATCAGGGCCGAAGCGGTTCCAGTTGAACGCAACTTTGGGTGCCGGGCCGAGCCAGGCGTCCCAATCGAGGCTGGTTGGCGGGTTCGAATCGGCAGGATCGCCGATGCCTTCCGGGCAGGAGTTGCCGTAGTTCCAGGTGCGGACAAAACTGACCTTGCCGATGAATCCGTCCTGCACCAGCTTGACGGCTTTCTGGAAGTGGATGCCGGAACGCTGCTGGGTCCCCACCTGCACCACGCGGTTGTATTTTCGCGCCGCTTCCACCATCAGAATGCCCTCGTCGATGGTGTGGCAGATGGGCTTTTCCACGTAGACATCTTTGCCGGCCTTGCAGGCTTCGATCATCAACAGCGGGTGCCAGTGGTCGGGCGCGCCGACGACCACGGCGTCGATGTCTTTGCGGTCGAGAACCTGGCGGAAATCGGTGTAGGTTTGGGCCTTGCCTCCGGAGTCCTTCAACCCCTGGTCGAGATTATCCTTGAAAACATCGCAGACTGCGGCGATTTCAACGTCCGGCTGCTCTCGAAATGCCCTGAGATCGCCGCGCCCCTGGCGGCCCGTGCCGATGACTCCCACAATCACTTTGTCACTGGGAGCCGTCTGCGCCGCTTTGCCGAGGGCAGGGAAGCTGAGTCCGGCTCCGGTCGTCGCGATGGCAGCCTTTTTTATAAATTCACGTCGGTCAACTTGTTCGGCCATGATGTATTAGTCCTCCATGTTTTTTCTGGGCGGAGCCATAGGATTTTTTTCGTCATGTGACTGCCTGGCGCTGGCCATCACCCGTGGCGGCATGAAGCCGCCGCTACATTGCGCAGCAATTCTTATCACATTGCGGCAAAGAGTGAAAGGAAAGTTCTTCGAGACCCTCTTTGCCCACAGGGCCGGGCGCGCGGGAGGGCGATAGCTTGATTTCAAGTGGGGCTCGTTATAACGTGGTTTTTCTGCGAGAATCAGGTAGCAGTAGCGCCGAGCTTTAGCCCGGCGCCTGCCCTCCTGAAGGTCGGCGCTACAAGACCGCGAATGAAAACGGAGACGCACCATGTATGATCCGCAAACCATGCTAATGATCGCGGCCGTTATTTCCCTGGCTTTTGTTGTCGTCGTTATCTTGTGCTTGTTCTACGGTTTGTATCTGCTGGGCAGGATCCGAAGACAGGCGGTGGGCATCAATCAGCGCCTGGACCAGCTTCTGGCGAGACGGTTCTCAGGGGGCGAAGGCGCGGCTGGCTCCGGCATGTCCCTCTAGGTGCGCTCCAGTACACTTCAAGCTCCTGTTATTGCCGGCCGCGCTTTCCTTGCAGGCCCTTCGGGTGGTTATTCCTTGTTCAGCTTGCTGGCAAGTGTGAGGATCAGCTTGCGATTGGGGGTGTTCATGTCTTCGAAGTACTTGATCAGCTTGCGGACCGATTTGGATTGGCTTGCCTGCGGCGGAACACGCGGCGCTGTAGGATGTCCAGGTCCTCGAAACAGCAACTGATACGGTTCAACCTCGAGCGCCTTCGCGAATTTGTCCAGAGTTGCCAGAGAGGGCGCCGTGTACCCTCCCTCGACCCGTGAAATATATGATCGGAGCAGCCCTGACCGCTTTTCAATATCGCCCTGCGAGAGGCCTTTTGCTTCACGGAGGCTTCGTATGCGTTTTCCTATCTCCATATATTTATAAAATCAGAACTGCCGTTTCTTGTCAATGATTGTTATAAAATTCTATGTTTAGAGATATGTAATACGATTTAACAGTATGTAATAGACGGTTACCGGGGCCCGATTCTGCGTTTACATCAGGTCCCCGCCGGACGCCGGGCAGGCGGTCCCGCGTAAGAGGCTGCAAGCTCAAGAAAAACCAGTGAGAGCAGTGCCGCGCCGGCTTCCGTGAGGATGGGAAGCAAAATTGCCATGTCCGCCCGCTCCGACAATTGATGGTCGTTGCCATCGGTAATCGCAAAGATCTTCCGGCTCCCATCCTGCCTTGCCTCGCGAACCAACCGGTGCGCCTGCTGCTTCAGTCCGCAGCGTGACGACGAAAGGTACACGATTCCCGAGCCGGGCTGCGGAATTGCCCTAAGGGACTGCTCAAAATCCAGCAGATCAATGCCCTGGGCGGAGAGGTTTCCCAACCGCCGCAGCCGGTTGGCCGCCTGAAGCGCCACGGAATAAAACGCTCCGCCTCCGATTAAGTAAAGCCCCGACAGCGAGCTCAACTGCTTTGCCAGCGCGGCGGCTGCGTCAGAAACCTGACCCAGCACCCAATCAACGTGGCCCGCAAGTTTTGCCAGTTCCTCTTCCTGCGCGTTCGGTGATTTTGCCGGCGCTTTCAACACCCGTGCCGCCGCTACGGCCAGAAAAAGCATGGCTGCGTGACGACAGAACATGGAGCTGCTCGCATCGGCGACGGGGCTGACGGAATAGTCATTCACGACGGCATCAGCCAGCGCCGCCAGTTCGCTTGCAGAGTCCGGGGCGACGGCCCAGACGACCGCGCCATGGCTGCGGGCCTTTCTGGCTGCCGCCAGGGTCTCTTCGCCTTCCTGCGGGCCGGCAACCACGATCACCAGCGAGCGCGGGGCGAGCGCTCGGAAGGTGTAAGCGTTGAAATCCCCCGGCCGCTCGACGACCACCGGCATTCCGAGCAGCGACCGAAAAGCCCAGGCGCCGGCTAATGCCGCTGGATAGGAGGGTCCGTCACCCAGCATGAAGACCGGCCTTTCGCCCCAGCCGCCACGGCGGACGAGGGCATCGTAAAGCGGCAGCCCTTCCTCGCGCATCTGCCGCAAAGCGTTGGGGATTTGCGAAAGATCATTCCTAAGGTTCACGGCGGCCTCAATTCTGGATTAGGTGGCCGGGCGTTGTCGCTCCCGCCTGGGCGGGACCAGGATGGCCGTGCCACAACCCGCAAGAAAACAAGTCGCCACCCGTGGAGTATCAGCCGGTCCGGTTTTCAATTATAATGAGATCGAGCGCAAACAGGCGATCAGTTGTTGGAGGAGGGTTTGCGAGGTCTTCGTTTGACTCGTTCCTGAGTCTACCTATTCCCTTGTGATGCCCGAACGGGCCACGCGGTGGGTCCACTTGCGCCTCTGTGCGTGTTCGAATGTTGTGAGAGACGTTTCAGCAGCTACTCGGGGGCGGTGGCCGGCGTGGTTTCGTAACTGTTTGTTTGTAACATTTCGGCGTCTCGATACGTCAAAACGTGAATGGAGCGAGGCTTGGTAGAAGTGCGTCTTTCCACAAAAAAACTCATAGGGCTCCTCGTGACATTGTCCGTGGTTGCCCTCGTGTTCTCTGGCTGTTCTGAGAAGAACCCTGCAAACGCCGCGTCGTCTTCATCGATGGCAACGGCCGCCGTGCCCGTGGTTGTAGCCAAGGCGAGCCAGCGGGACATGCCGGTGCAGGTGACCGCCATTGGCAACGTGCAGGCGTATTCCACTGTAACCGTGAAATCGCTGGTGGACGGCGAAATCCAGAAAGCTTATTTCACCGAAGGGCAGGACGTCCGAAAAGGAGATTTGCTGTTCACCATTGACCCCCGGCCGTTCCAGGCGGCGCTCCACCAGGCCGAAGCGAACCTGGCGCGGGACCAGGCGCAGGCCGAGTACGCGAAGGCCGAGGCCAAACGCTACACGGAGTTGGAAAAGGAAGGCATTGTTTCCCAAATCCAGTTTGAGCAGTTTTCTTCCAACGCGCAGGCGCTGGATGCTGCCGTCCGCGCCGACCAGGCCGCCGTGGAAAATGCCAATATCATGTTGGGCTATTGCTCCATTTCGTCCCCCATCGACGGGCGGACGGGAAGCCTTCTGGTCCATCCCGGCAATCTGGTGAAAACCAACGATACCAGCCTGGTGGTGATCAATCAGGTGAGCCCCATTTACGTGGATTTCTCCGTTCCGGAGCAGGACCTCCCGCAAGTGAAGCAGCACCAGCAGCAGGGAAAGCTGCGAGTGCTGGCCTATCCGTCAGGAGACAAGGCCAACGGCTCGAAGGGGAATTTGACGTTTATCAACAACACAGTGGACGCCAACACCGGAACCATTGAATTGAAGGGAACGTTTCAGAACAGCGACCGGAAATTGTGGCCCGGGCAGTTTGTCAATGTTGTGGTCGATCTCACTGTGCAGCGAAACGCGACGGTGGTGCCTTCGCAGGCGGTGCAGAACGGAGAGCAGGGGCAGTACGTTTATGTCGTCAAACCGGACCACACGGCTGATTTTCGTCCCGTGACGGTCGGGAACACTCTCGAGGGCGTCACGATTGTGGAAAAGGGTGTCCAACCCGGAGAAACGGTGGTAACCAACGGGCAGCTTCGGCTTTATCCGGGCGCCAAGGTTTCGTTCAAGAGCGAACCCGCCACCCAGCAGGAAAGTAGCTCATGAATCTCTCTGAACTTTTCATCCGCCGTCCGGTCATGACGACGCTGATCATGCTCGGCATTCTGCTGTTCGGCATCATGGCCTATCGCTTCCTGCCGGTCAGCGATCTGCCCAGCGTCGATTATCCCACCATCACGGTGAGCGCCAGTCTGCCCGGGGCCAGCCCGGAAACGATGGCCTCATCGGTGGCGACGCCTCTCGAGCGGCAATTCTCAACCATTGCCGGCCTCGATTCGATGTCGTCCACCAATACCCAGGGAGGCACACAGATCAGCCTGCAGTTTGACCTGAGCCGGAATATTGACGCGGCGGCCCAGGACGTGCAGTCGATGATCACCCAGGCCCAAGGGCAACTTCCCCCGAACATGCCCTCCCCGCCGACCTTCCGCAAAGTGAATCCAGCCGACCAGCCGATCATTTACATGTCGGTCTGGTCTGACACGCTGCCGCTGTACACCACCAGCGAATACGCGGACACAATGATGGCGCAGCGCATCTCGATGATCAGCGGGGTGGCGCAGGTCCAGGTTTTTGGTGAACAGAAGTACGCGGTGCGCGTGCAGTTTGACCCCAAGGCGCTGGCCGCGCGGCAGATTGGAATCGATGAAGCCACCCAGGCCATTCAGAACGCCAACGTCAATCTGCCGACGGGCACTCTCTACGGCGCCCACAAGTCTTTTGTGGTGCAGGCCGAAGGGCAGCTTACCGACGCGGCCGCCTACCGGCCTGTGATTATCGCCTATCGCAACGGCGCTCCGGTCCGCCTGGATGAAGTGGCCAACGTGGTCAACGGAAGCCAAAGCGACAAGATCGCGATGTGGTTTGGCCAGCATCCGGCAATGGTACTGGCCATCCAGCGCCAGCCGGGAACGAATACTGTTGAAGTTGTGAATAACATCAGGAAGCTGCTGCCCAGCTTCCGGTCGGAATTCCCGGCCTCCATCAATTTCCAGATTCAATACGACCGGTCTCAAACCATCCGGGACTCCATCAATGACGTCAAGTTCACGCTCTACCTGACGCTCTGCCTGGTCATCCTGGTGATATTTATTTTCCTGCGCAACGTGTCCGCCACCATCATCCCCAGCCTGGCGCTTCCCATGTCGATTATCGGCACCTTTGCCGTGATGTACCTTGCGGGCTATACGGTGGACAACTTATCCCTCATGGCCCTTGTGCTCGCCGTGGGCTTCGTGGTGGACGACGCCATCGTCATGCTCGAGAACGTGGTGCGGCACCTGGAGATGGGAAAGCCGCCCATGCGCGCCGCCGTGGACGGCGCGCGCGAGGTGGGCTTCACCATCATCTCCATGACGGTGTCGCTCACGCTGACGCCCATGCTCAGCAGCCGCTTCCTGCGGCCCGAGGCGAACGAGCGGCACGGGCGCTTCTACCAGGTCACCGAGCGCGGCTACGACTGGCTGCTCGACCAGTACCGCCGCACGCTCGACTGGTCCATGGAGCGCCGCGGGCTGGTGCTGCTCTTCTCGCTGGTGATCCTGGTGGGCACAGTGCTGCTCTTCCGGCTGGTGCCCAAGGGGTTCATCCCCGACCAGGACACCGGCTCGCTGAACGCCTCGACTCAGGCGGCGCAGGGCATCTCGTTCGACGAGATGGTGCGCCACCAGCGGCAGGTGGAGGCCATCGTGCGGCGCGACACCAACATCGCGGCCGTCATGTCGTCGGTGGGAGGCGGGGGCGGGGGAGGCGGGTCCAACTCGGGCCGGCTCATGCTGACGCTCAAGCCGCGCGGGCACCGGCTGTCGGCGCAGGACCTTTCCAACGAGCTGCGCCGCAAGCTCTCGCGCGTGCCGGGCATCAACGCATTCGTGCAGGTGCCGCCGGCCATC